>CAIOHI010000060.1 GCA_903858075.1 uncultured Actinomycetes bacterium | reverse complement strand
CACACGCTGCGAGAAGGCACCGTCATTTTCATGTTCGCCGACCGACGGCTACGGCTCTTCATTTTGGAAGTTTTCTTTTTAGGAACAGCCACAATTTTCTCCGTCGAACTTGGCGCCACCTGGATGTGCGCTCAACTAGCCGTTTGATGATATCGGCGCACTCCCCCTCATCGGCAACCCCGAATGGCGAGAATTACTGAGGAAACTGGTCGCCGAGATCTCGCAGGGCATCCCATCGTGGGTCCACTGGGGTCTCAGAACAGCCACAATTTGCCCCATCTGGGGTCGATCGGTCGACACCGCACACTGGGCACAAGCCTGGACAGTCGGGCCGGCACACCGGGGTGTCGGGTACTGCCAAGAGCACATGTTCGCGCACCATGGGGGCCAAATTGAGCTGATCGCTTTCCAAACGGTACGCGTCGGGGTCGGTGATCTCGCGCTGATAGATCTCGCTGACCTCACCCACTGCAACACCAGATATATCTTTCAAGCACCTGCAGCATTGGTCGTGCCATTGCGCACTCACATTACCCGAGAGCACTATTCCGTTGTTACTGCACTCTAAATGGAGGTGAATGCCAACGAGTTGTGGCAAGAGTCGCGGGTCTTCGAATTCGAAATGTTTCGACTCGACGTCGATTTCAACGTCTTTCCAGTTGCCGGGACGCCGCAAGAGTTCTGCGGCATTCACTAACAGCCCCGTGAGAGGAGAAGGGTGGCGTGCGCTTGACGACATGGGCCCTCTAGAAACGGTCTTGGTCGAAGAACACCTGCATCTCGCCAGTTGGTTCTTTGACTTGTTCTTCTTCTTGACCAATTGCCAAACGCTGGCGGCCACTGGCAACAGTTTTCATGAGACGGTCGAGCAAAATTTCGAAACTTCCCAAGCGCTGGTCGAGGAAGTCTTCTGTTTCCATACGAATGCGACGCGCATCTGTTTCTGCTGCTTCCAAAATGCTGCGTGCCCGTGACTCGGCTGCACGAACGACTTCAGTGCGCTGCACCATACGCTCTGCCTGCACGCGCGCAGCGTCGAGAATTTCATCGCCTTCGCGTTTGGTTTTATGCAAGAACTCTTGGCGTTCTTTCAACATCCACCGCGCTTGGCGCAGTTCTTCAGGCAGCAATGCTTGCGCTTCTTGCAGGTAACCAATTATTTGATCACGGTCAATACGTGGCGTACTCGACAGCGGCATGTTTGGTGCATTAAGGATGATGTCGATGACATCGTTGAGTAATACTTCGGCATCACCCAATTGGGGTGCCAGAGGACGTGCATTTTCGTAACTCTCGTCGTAACTCATGAAAACAACTCCTTTAATGCTTGTGCAACGTTGGCTGGCACCAGTGATGATGGGTCACCACCGTACTGAGCAATTTCCCTAATGAACCTGCTGCTCACCGACGTATACGCGGGGCTACACGGCAGATACACCGTTGGAATTCCTGCAACAGCAAGGTTGGTGTGTGCCATTTGCTGTTCAATTTCAAAATCTCCAG
The DNA here is from genome assembly GCA_903858075.1 of uncultured Actinomycetes bacterium. Taxonomy (GTDB): domain Bacteria; phylum Actinomycetota; class Acidimicrobiia; order Acidimicrobiales; family Ilumatobacteraceae; genus F1-20-MAGs119. The sequence continues at coordinate 5,284 of CAIOHI010000060.1, read as the reverse complement.
AGTTACGCAAGCCTTTCACCATGAAATCTGCTTGCGCCTCACGCGCTGCATGAACAGCTAAACCAGGGAACGCACGAATCTCGACATTTTTTACTTTTGCCGACTGCAATGCAGTCTGGATGAGAGCGATTCGTTCGTCAACACTAAACACTCCCCCGTGCTTTTCTGGGTTGTGCAAAATGGCCACCACCACTTTTCCAAAAAGACGAGACGCCTGTTCAATAATGTCAAGGTGTCCTAAATGGATGGGGTCAAAACTCCCGGGGTACAGAACAGTTGCCATAACGCCTCCTACGGTAGTTCACTACGCACGAAAAAACCGACGGATGTACGTCCGTAGGCACGAGTTCGGCTCATTTCCCAGCCATTTGGTGCAGTTTCATGAATGACACACCGACTTTCCGTCTCTGCCACCACCACCACATCGCTTGGGGCCGCACTGAGCACTGTGTCAAAAAGCCTTTCCCAATGCTCATATCTATACGGTGGGTCAGCGAGTACCAAGTGAGTTGAGGCGAGCAGTTCACTGAGGCGCTGGCGCGAACTCTGTGCAGCGATGTCGAGCACCACCACCAATGATCTTTCCTCTAAGCCGAGTGCCGCAAGGTTGCCTCGCAGTACACCAAGTGCAGAGCGATTGTTTTCTACGAACACGCAATGATCGGCGCCACGAGACAGCGCTTCAATGCCGAGAGCACCAGACCCGGCAAACAGGTCGATGACTCGCTCTTCGCGCACTGCATTCATGCTGTTCAAAGCATTGAACACCGCTTCGCGCACTTTGTCGGTGGTGGGCCGAGTGGCTTCATCTTCTGGACCTTCTATACGGCGCCCGCGAAGATCACCTGCAACAACTCGCATACCAGTAAGACTACGGGCATGACTTCACCTTCGCCTTCCATCATCTGCGTTGACTGTGGAGGCCCCGCCCACCTCATTACCCCACCCCGCGAAGATGACGAGTGGCTTGTGGGTGATGTTGTTGCCTACAGATGTCGCGATTGCCGCGATAGGTGGGACCTTGTTCTCACCGCGGAAGATTTGGGCATTGAAGAAGACCGAGCCGACCAACCCGACGTTTAACTGCGCGCGAGGAACTCTTCTTCCGTGGCAGTGAGCAAAATACGCAACTCGTCGGCAAGCGCACTGTGTTTTTCCAGCGTGGGGTCTTCGGTAATAACTGCAATTGCTGTTGCGCGAGCCTGTTCAATAAGTTCTCTATCGCTACGCAAAGAGGCAAGACGTAAATCGCTTGTTCCGCGCTGGTGTGAATCCATGAGGGTGCCCTCACCACGTAGTTCCAGGTCTATTTCTGCCAGCAAAAAGCCATCGGTTGTTTGTACTAGGGCCTCTACTCGTGGGCCAGGCTCATGAATTAACTCGCCCGACTCTGGTGGTTGCGTTACCAGCCAGCACCGTGATGCAATTTTTCCGCGACCAACGCGACCTCGCAATTGATGTAACTGCGCGATACCAAAGCGATCGGCATCGAGCACAACCATCATGGTTGCGTTAGGCACGTCAACACCCACTTCAATGACCGTCGTTGCCACCAGCACATCGGTTTCTCCACGGCGAAAAGTTTCCATTGCGGTTTCTTTATCTTGCGACGACATGCGTCCATGCAAGAGCCCCAGCCGAAGACCCTTTAACTCCCCAAAACCTAATTTCTGAAAAGTGTCTTCAGCCGCAGCAGCTTCTATTTTTTCACTCTCATCAATCAGTGGACACACCACGAAAGCTTGCTGGCCAAGCTTCACGGCTGCACGCACTTCGGCCCACAGGTTCTCTTCACTTTGTTCACCACTTGCCCACATGGTCTCAATAGGTGTGCGCCCTGGCGGCAGTTCGTCGAGCACGCTGACATCTAAGTCGCCGTACACCGTCATTGCGGCAGTGCGCGGAATGGGCGTAGCTGTCATGACAAGCACGTCGGGAACTATGGGAAGCCCCTGCGGATTCAGCATTGATTTATCTCTTAAGGCCGCACGCTGTTCAACCCCAAAGCGATGCTGCTCGTCAATGACCACTACCCCGAGCTTGTTGAATTTCACCGCATCTTGAATAAGCGCATGAGTTCCTATAACAATGTCGACCGTTCCTTCTTCAAGTCCTTGCAAAACATCGCGACGCTGTTCACCAGTAATGCGGTTCGTCAACATTTCAACGCGCAGTGGGCGGCTACCGAAAAGATTTTCCGCATCGGTCACTACCAGATCTTCCAGTAACTTGCGGACGCCGATTGCATGTTGCTCGGTGAGCACTTCTGTCGGAGCCATCAGCGCCCCTTGAAAGCCTCCTTCAACTGCTTGCAATAACGCAGCGACAGCCACAACAGTTTTTCCACTGCCCACGTCGCCTTGCAACAAACGGTGCATGGGGTGTCCGGCAACAAGGTCTTGAGATATCTCTGTAATTGCACGTTGCTGTGCCGACGTCAAAGGAAAGGGCAATGCACTGATGAATTGCTGGACCATTTTCCCCGAGGCAGAGTGACTAATACCTAAAGCTTCACGCTCAAGTTGGTGCTTACGCCCCACAAGTACCAATTGCACTCGCAACAATTCATCAAACGCCAAGCGACGACGTGCGGCCTCTTTGGTGTCCATAGTGTCGGGCATATGAATATTTCGCAGCGCTTCATGACGCGTTATCAAACCCAGTTGAGCAATAACACTTTCTGGCAATGGGTCAAGAATGCCACGTGCTTCACACCGCGACAGTGCATTTTCCACCCATCCAGCGAACTCCCAGGTTTTGATTCCGTGCTCTTCGCTTTGTGGGTAAATAGGAACAATACGACCAGTGCGATCGCCGATGAGGTCGACAACTGGGTTTGTCATTTGTAAAGAACCCCGATACTCGTCGGCCTTTCCAAATACAGAAATGGTGAGCCCTTCACGCAACTGCTTTTCACGATACGGCTGGTTAAAAAATGTGAGGGTTAACCTGCTCGACCCATCGCCAACTACAGCTGTTACGAGCGAGCGGCGGTTCTTCGTCATGCGCTTATTCACGCTGCGCACTTCTACAAGCACCATTGCCTCTACGCCTGGCTCCAAATCTTTCAAGCGGCATTCATGGGTGCGATCTACCCAACGCCGTGGATAGGCCATGAGCAAGTCGAGAATGCTGTTAATGCCGCGTTTGTGCAGGTCTGCAGTGCGCTTTTCTCCAACTCCACGCAGTTCTTCAACTTTACGTAGGTGCAGATCTCGAAAAGTGATTGGTCCGGTAGCTACTTGAGCATCAGCACTTGTTGCCACAATATTTATTCAACACCAAACAAGTAGGGGTACAGAGGTTGCCCGCCACGATGCACTTCTACTTCAACGCTCCCAAAGTTTTCACCAAGCCATGCGCGCAACTCTTCGGTCATTGCTGGCGTTGCGTCGGCACCCTCCAAAATGGTGACAATTTCCCGATCGGAGGTAATGAGATTTTCTAAAAGCTGCGTAGCTGCTGCACGCCATGTACCACCAATGGCAACAATGCCGTCTCCGCGAACAATACCTATCCAGTCGCCAGCAGTAATGGCGCCAGCATCGCTCTCGGTATCGCGCACTGCTTGCGTAATTTCACCTGTGGCAACGCTGTTGGCTGCGGCAGTCATTTCACGGGCGTTGTGCTCGGCGGAAGATTCTGGGTCGTACACAACAAGACAAGCAAGAGCTTCCGGCATTGAGCACGTAGGAACCACCCGAATATCTTTTGTTGTGAGTTCAGCAACTTGCAGCGCCACGGGGATGATGTTTTTGTTGTTAGGCAAGAGAACTACTTGTTGTGCATTCATATGTTCAACAGCATCAAGCAACTCTGCAGTTGAAGGGTTGAGTGTTTGACCACCCGAGATAACGCCATGAACACCGAGTTGACCAAAGAGCTCTGCGATTCCGTCTCCACTGGCAACCGCCACCACCGCACATGTAACCGGCGGCAAAGAAGTTGAGGTACGAGCAATTGCATGAACCCCAGTTCCCCGCACTTGCTCATCGCGCTTTGCATGCTCTTCTGCAACTTCTTCAAAGAGATCGGTAACACGAATAGCGCGTGGCCGTCCGCCGAGCGACAGAGGTGCCTCGATAGCTGCACCAATGTCGTTGGTGTGCACGTGGCAGTTGTACAAACCGTCGCCACCCACCACCACAATGGAGTCGCCAATTTCGCCCCATGCATTTTTGAAATCTTTAGCAAGTGCATCGTCGAGGTCAAGCAGGAACATCACCTCGTAGCGCAGTTCACTCACATCTACTTCGCCACTTTTTACTTCGTGGGTAATGGCATCTAAATCGGGGCCGGCTTCTTCGCTCGGCTCTGGCAGTGCTTCGCCATCAATGACATGCATCGCAGAGTCGAGCAGCAACAAGAAACCAGCGCCACCCGCGTCGACAACTCCGGCCTGCTTGAGGACGGGCAACTGTTCTGGGGTGTTTGCTAACGCAGCACGACCAGCGAGGCGCGCGCTGTGCAACACCGCACGTAATGAACCGCCACCATCGGCAGCAATGACTGCGGCATCGGCAGACTCGCGCACAACAGTGAGAATGGTTCCTTCAATGGGTTTTAACACTGCGTCGTATGCAGCGACGGAGGCCGCTTTCAAAGCTTCAGCAAGTTTTGCACCACTTACTTCTGTGACTGTGGAAAAAGTTCCGGCAATGCCACGCAAAATTTGCGACAAAATGACACCGCTATTTCCACGCGCTCCCATTAGCGAGCCATGACTCACCGCCTGGCACGTTGAAGCAAAAGTGTCGGACGCCCCATCGAGCTCGGCCACCACCGCATCGAGAGTGCGCGACATATTGGTTCCGGTATCGCCATCGGGAACGGGGTACACATTGAGACGGTTGATTCCCGCGGCATGGACCTTCATGGTGTCGCGGAAGGTGACAACGGTCTGGCGGAAGTGGTCGGCTGACAGCCGATCGAGTGTGGGCACGTCGCTAACAGTAACGATTTTGGGCGCGGTGTGCCTATTTAGCGCAATTCCCTAGTTGGGGTCTAGGAAATCTTGCTGTTAGAGTCATGCCCTATGTCGTCAAGGTGTGAAGTTTGCGGAAAAGGTCCATCGTGGGGCATGTCAGTGTCGCACTCCCACGTGCGTACGAAGCGTCGTTGGAATCCAAACATTCAGCGCATCCGTGCCGTTATTTCAGGCACCACCCGTCGCATCAACGTTTGCACCGGCTGCATCAAGTCGGGCAAGGTCGTTAAGGCCGGTCAATAGACCAATGCAAGGGATCGTCAAAGCGTACGACCCAGGCTCCGGCGACGGAGTCAT
>CAIOHI010000059.1 GCA_903858075.1 uncultured Actinomycetes bacterium | reverse complement strand
TGCGATATCGATTGTGCAAAAAACAATTGCACAACGCTCGGCTATTCCAAAGTGAAATGAAGAGTGTTGAATACGAGCAATGTTGCGCTGTGCAGTGAGTACTACCCAAGCGCCGCCAATGAGGCCCAATAAAGCTGCGAAAAGAACCGTGGTCTTATTCCTGCACTAGTTCAATGAGTGTGCCAAAGCTGCTCTTCGGATGAATGAAAGCAACTGTGGTGCCACGGCTACCAGGCCGTGGTGCCTTATCGAGTGCAATTGCACCTGCATCAATCATTGCTTGCAATGCAACAGCGCAATTCTCGACGCGATAACCAATGTGGTGTAATCCTTCGCCGCGCTTTTCAATTGATTTTGCAACAGGTGAATTTTCATTGGTTGGTGTGAGCAACTGCACATAGCTCTCTGCAACTTTCAATAGTGCTTCTTCCACCCCATCGCTCTCCACAATTTCGCGGTGTTCTACCTCGGCACCAAATGCACGGCGGTAATAGTCGATGGCAGCTTCAAGGTCTTTGACAGCAATTGCTACGTGATCAATTTCAGTTAACAGCATGTCTCTATCGTCTCACGTCACACGCCTGCGCGGCGGAATCGGTTGATATTTTCTTCGCCCACTTTGGCTCGCAGTTCGGGGTCGTCAATGCCTAGGCCTTCTTCAGGGGCCAAGCACAAGATGCCTATCTTGCCTTCGTGCATGTTGTGATGCACCTGGTAAGCAGCTTCTCCAACGTTTTCGAGGGAAAACACCTGCGACATCACAGGGTGAATCATCCCTTTGCTAATGAGCCGGTTGGCTTCCCAAGCTTCGCGATAATTCGCAAAATGGCTGCCAACGAGTTTCTTCAGGCGCATCCAAAAATGGCGATTGTCGAACTCGAGCATGAACCCGCTGGTGGCTGCACAGGTCACAACTGTGCCGCCGCGCTTCACCACATACATTGATGCACCAAAAGTGGAACGCCCCGGGTGTTCAAACACGATGTCGGGGTCTTCGCCAACAAGCGCGCGAATATCGCTCCCCAAGCGGCGCCATTCTTTTTCATTGTGCGAGCCATCTTCATTGAAGAACTTGTAGTTGGCAGCTTTGCGATCGATGACTGCTTCGCAACCCATTTCACGCAAGATCTGTGCCTTGTCTGGCGAACTGACAACGCCAACAGGAATGCCACCACCGTTCAACACATACTGAACGGCATACGCACCAATACCACCTGTTGCGCCCCAAATGAGAACAACATCACCTTGTTTCATGCGCGCACCATTTTGCGACACCAACATGCGATAGCTCGTGCTGTTGCACAGTGCGTTCACTGCTGCTTCTTCCCATGAAAGATGTGCAGGCTTTGGCATGAGTTGGTTTGCTTTCACCACTGCCATGTCGGCGAGCCCACCAAAGTTTGTTTCATAACCCCAAATACGCTGGTTGCTTGCCATCATCGAGTCGTTGTGTGCACTTTGATCTTGGTCGTCTACGTGGTTGCAATGCACAGTGACTTTGTCGCCAGGTTTCCAAGTGCGCACAGCAGCGCCCACTTTCAACACAACACCCGATGCATCGCTCCCAATTACTTGATAGTCACGATCGTGACGTTTGGCCAATTCACTTTCACGGCCCAAGCGTTGCATGGGTCCAAAAGTATGGATGGGTTCAAAAATGCTGGTCCATACGGTATTGAAGTTGATGGAAGAAGCCATGACAGCGACATACACCTCATCGGGTGCAAGCTCTGGTGTGGGCACCTCACCTAAATGAATGCTCTGACGAGGATCTTTTTCATGAGACTCAAGCCCAGCAAACATTTCAACATCGGTGAGGCGCACATGAGCCCCGCGATACGTTGCAGGGATGGGCAGGGCGGCAATTGTTGCAGCATCGGCCCCTGACAAAATGGCTTTTCTAATATCTTCCACGTTGCGAGGTTACTGAAGAGTCACGGCTTCACCACGCCAACAACCAGCGAAATGGGTAGCATTTACAACATGTCAGGTTCATACATTGTCGCCGGAGCACGCACCCCTATTGGAAAGCTCAGCGGTGCACTCGCAGGCTTCTCTGCAGCCGAACTGGGGGGCATCGCCATTGCTGAAGCCCTTGCACGAGCTGGTGTAAAACCAGAAGAAGTAGAACACGTTCTCATGGGCCAAGTGCTCATGGCTGGCCAGGGTCAAGTTCCTTCACGTCAAGCAGCAGTAAAAGCCGGAATTCCCATGAGTGTTCCTGCGGTCAACATCAACAAAGTGTGTTTGTCGGGTCTGAACACCATTTACCTCGCCGACCAAATGATTGCTGCGGGAGAAGCCGACATTGTTATTGCTGGCGGAATGGAAAGCATGACCAATGCTCCTTACATTGCCTCTGGAGCTCGTAGCGGTTTTCGCTACGGCAACACCGAACTCGCCGACGCCATTATTAAAGACGGTTTGTGGTGTGCATTCGATGCTTGCCTCATGGGCTTAGGCACCGAGCGCTACACGGCAGGCGGCATTGGTCGCGATGTGCAAGATCAGTTCGCCGTGCAAAGCAATGTTCGCGCAGCAGCTGCAATTGCAGCAGGAAAATTTACCGACGAAATTGTTCCCATCACCATTCCGCAACGCAAAGGTGACCCAGTGGTCATTAGTACCGATGAAGGCGTGCGTGGCAACACCACAATGGACTCGCTCGGTACATTGAAGCCAGCATTTGAAAAAGATGGTGCCATTACTGCAGGTAATGCTTCACAACTCAGCGATGGCGCAAGTGCTGTTGTCGTCATGAGCAAAAAAGCTGCAGAAGCACGCGGCGTGAAGCCACTCGGAGAAGTGGTGTCGTACGGAATGGTTGCTGGGCCCGACAATGCATCGCTACTGCATCAACCAAGCAACGCCATCTTGAAAGCACTGGGGCGTGCCGGTCTGAAAATATCCGACATCAACTTGTTTGAAATTAACGAAGCATTTGCCGCAGTGGGTATTGCATCCATGAAAGAACTCGGTATCAGCGACAGCATTGTGAACGTCAATGGAGGCGCAATTGCTTTGGGTCACCCCATCGGCATGAGCGGAAACCGCTTGGCGCTCACCGTGTTGCATGAACTGCGTCGTCGTGGTGGTGGCCTTGGTGCCGTATCGCTCTGCGGCGGCGGCGGGCAAGGCGATGCACTCATTGTCCGCTCGCTCTAAAAAATTCTTCTCTTTCCTTTTTGCTGCCATTGTTATTGGCGCTCTAGGTGGCTTGGCCTCGGCTGCGTTTCTTAGTTCACTGAATTGGGCAACAACCACACGCATCAATAGTGAATGGCTGATCTTTCTCTTGCCTGTGATCGGCGGATTAGTTGGCTTCATGTATTACAAGTGGGGCAACCCCATTACCGGCGGTACCAGCTTGGTGCTCGATGCCATTCATGTTCCCGGAGCAGAAGTTCCTGCGCGCATGGCACCGATGATTTGGAGCGGCAGTGTTGCTTCGCATCTGGTTGGCGCCTCGGTGGGTCGTGAAGGTGCCATCGTGCAAATCATCGCCAGCGTGACCGATGCGATTGCACGCAAAGTGTCGACGAGTTACAACGTGCGCCGCATCTTTTTAGTCATCGCCGTTGCTGCAGGTTTTGGTGGGCTCTTTGGTGTTCCCATTGCCGGCGCCTTTTTCGGTCTCGAGATACAACGTAAAACGAGGCTGCATACATCTGCAGTGATCCCTGCATTTGCAGCAAGTGCCGTTGCTTTTTTCAC
>CAIOHI010000058.1 GCA_903858075.1 uncultured Actinomycetes bacterium | reverse complement strand
CCGGTGTCTCCTGACGAACTTGAAGACTTGGTGTCTGTGCTTTCCAAAGCCGACCCGCGTGTTCCTTCCAACTGGTCACGCCGCTTCAAAAACCACCAGGAAAAATTAAAGAGTGGCGACGTCTACCAAGTCGCAGAAGTAGTGCGCAACCTTGCTGCACGTAACCGCGACGCATCGTTGTCGGCTGCGGAGCGCACCATGTACGACCGCGCCCGCATCAACCTCATTTCGGAAATTGCACCAGCTCTCAAAGTGTCAACCGATGATGCAGAAATTTTCCTCGACGAAGCCCTCGCGAAGGGCGTCTTGAAGCCTGCGAAAGTAGCGAAGAAGGCAGCAGCAAAAGCTGAGCCAAAAAAAGTTGAAGACGACGACTTCTAAAAATCTTTAGCGCTGTATCTCGCGTACAGGATCTGAGCCATCCCAATTGGTGTGTGCCGTACGAATCATGTCGTAGAACCCCAGTAGCCCTGCGCTTTCTTGGTACAGCTCCCAGTAATGACCGCGTTGCTCTACGTCGTCAATGAACACGAATGTGGTTGCTCCTGCTTGTGCGCTTTGAGCAACAACTTTTCCTGCTGCTACGGCTCGTTGAAGTGCAACTTCTAGATTCGGCACGATGCACGCCATGTGATGCAGACCGTAAGTGCCGGGGCTGAAGCGTTCGGTGACTGCAGTGAGGTCTGCATTGTGTTGACAAAAGAGTTCCACCATCACAGAGCCCCACCAACCATAAGCAGAGGTGTGGTCGAAAGCCGATGGTGTACCGCGGTGCGTCACGTTGGTGACGGGAATATGACGATTAATGAAAAAAGGTCCAGCGCCGAAACGTTGTGCCCACTCAAGAGCCGCAGTTTCGGGGTCTTCCACCACATAGGCAATTTGTGCAACTGGGCCGAAGTCGGCGCCATGAAGTGGGTGAGAGGTGGGTAAAGAGTTCTGTGTCACCTTGCCAGCCTGCCAAACTAAGTGCCTATGGCACGTATCGGGTTTGTTGGGTTAGGCGTAATGGGTTTCCCTATGGCAGGGCACTTGGTGAAAGCTGGGCATGAAGTCACCGTGTTCAACCGCAACCCAGCTCGTGCCGAGGCGTGGATAGATGCGTTTACTGGAAAGTCTGTTGGCACGCCGCGAGAGGTAGGGGCTGCATGCGATGTGGTGATGTTGTGCGTTGGCAACGACAACGATGTGCGCAGCGTGATGACGGGGCCCGACGGTGTTCTTGCTGGAATGGCTGCTGGAGGAATTGTGGTGGACCACACCACGACATCGGCAGAGTTGGCTCGTGAAATGACTGCACTATGCGCCGCAAAAAATGTGGGCTTTGTAGATGCCCCTGTTTCAGGCGGGCAAGCCGGTGCGGAAAATGGTGCTTTGAGTGTGATGTGCGGTGCAAACGATGTTGCCGTATACAACGCTGCTCGCGAAGTCGCGATGGCGTATGCAAAAGCGTGTGAACGATTGGGCGATGCTGGGTCTGGGCAGCTCGCCAAAATGGTGAATCAAATTTGCATAGCAGGAATGGTGCAGGCGCTTTCTGAAGGAATCAACTTTGCTCAGGCTGCTGGTCTTGATGTGGAACAACTGGTGTCGGTTATTTCACAAGGGGCGGCAAGCTCTTGGCAAATGGTGAATAGGTCATCAACGATGTCGCGAAACGAATTCGATTTTGGCTTTGCAGTGGAGTGGATGCGCAAAGATTTAGGTTTCTGCATTGACGAAGCGAAACGTAACGGAGCATCACTTCCTGTTACTACTCTTGTCGATTCTTATTACGCCGAGGTAGAAGCTCGTGGTGGAAAACGCTGGGATACCAGCAGCCTCATTGCGCTTCTACGGAAGTAGTGCTGGTTCAGGAGCTTTCACGACGGGTAGCCCTGGGAAGATAACCCACTGTGAACCTGCACTGCGTTCAGCAACTGCTGTTTGTGCGGCATCAATCACCTGATCGACGGTGAGAATGTCGAAACCAGTTTCGCGAATGAGTGCTTGTGATTCGGCATTCACCAATGGCGTGTCGACAAAGAATGGGCAAATTGCACTCAAGCACACATTGTGTTCAATAAGTGTTGGGGCCAGCGACTTCACAAAGCCGAGTACAGCATGCTTCGTGAGCCCGTATATGGGGTCGGCTTGAATGGGGAAGAGACCCGCCATGGAAGCGGTGACCACGATGTCGCCACCGCCATTTTTGACCATTGCATTTGCGAGGTGCGCAACACCGAGCACCACACCATCAATGTTGATAGAACTCACACGACGGTAATTGCCAAGGTCAAACTCAAAAACTTCTTCAGGGTTTGTTGCTCCAAAAATATTTCCGCCGCTTGCAACGCCGGCATTAAGAAACACCACGTCAAAGGGCTTGTGTTGAGTAGCGAACTCGGCCCACTGTTCCACGCTTGTTACATCGAGATGCTGAAAGGTTGCGCCAAGTTCTTTAGCCAGTCCGGTTCCGAGCGCATCATCAACATCGGTAATGAGTACGTCGTTGCCCATGTTGGCCCAGTGGCGTGCAATGCCGGCGCCAATACCGCTGGCACCTCCGGTTACAAGAATGCGATGTTTTGTCATGTCGTCCTCAGTTCTTTTGTTTAACGAATTCCATAGTTGTGGTGGCAAAAATGTCGAGCAACGTGGTGAGTTCTTTGTCGGAAATGACTAGTGGTGGGCAAAATGAATTGGTATCGGCCGATAACGCACGCGTAATGGCACCACGTTTCAACATTGCATCACGAACAGCAAAGGCGTCAATTCCTGGCTGATGCGCAGCTGCCCATACGGCTACTGCTCCGCGAGCGTGGTGAATGATTCCATCACTCGCTAGTGACTGCAGTGTTGATTCAAGTTGTTTACCAATGTGCACCGCGCGCTCTAACAAGCCTTCGCGCTCGATGATGTTGAGGTTGCACAGTGCTGCAGCACATGCCGTTGTGTGACCTGAGTAGGTGTACCCATGGCGTAGAAGGAAATTGGGGTCAGCTTCTAACGGTGCACAAACACTTGGGGCCATAATGACGCCTCCGAGCGGTTGATAGCCCGACGTAACAGCTTTAGCGAATGTGAGAAGGTCTGGAGTCACTCCGTAGTACTGGGCGCCAAACCATGTACCTAAACGTCCGAAGCCAGTGATGACTTCGTCAAAAATAAGAAACGCGCCGTGTTGGTCGCACAGTTTGCGCAGTTGTTGCAGGTAGCCCTCTTTCGGCGGAAACACTCCACCAGCACCTTGCAGTGGTTCGGTAATGACTGCGGCAAGACGATGTGCGTTTTGCGACATGAGAAGTGACATCGCTTCAATGTCATCGGGGTCTACTTGAACAACATCGGCAAGAAGCGTTCCGTAACCTTCGCGGTTGAGGGGAATTCCCTGCGCGCTTGTGCCTCCATAGTTCGTGCCGTGGTATCCGCGACCACGAGAAATAATGAGAGTGCGTTCAGGGTGGCCAGATTGCACGTGAGCAAGCCGCGCAAGTTTCATTGCCGAGTCGATACTTTCTGAGCCGCTATTGCACAGAAAAACTCTCGCGTCGACAATGGGGGAGAGCGATGCAATGCGTTCGCAAAGTTCCTCAGCCACTTTTGTGGTGAAGGGGTCAAACGACGAGTATGCCTCAATGGTGGATACCTGGGCGGAAATAGCTGCCGCCATTTCTGCGCGGCCGTGACCAATGGCGCAATACCAGAGGCTCGCCATGCCATCGATGTATTCATTTCCTGCGGTGTCGTAGATCAGGGCCCCATCACCGCGGGCAATTTCAATGAAATCGGTGCGGGTGGGTTTGGCGAAGGGGTGCAGAAAGCGCGGGTATGGGGAAGCCATCTCTAGATGGTAGATCGCCTAGGCTGTCTATCAATGAAGGGCCTCATTCTTTCCGGTGGTGCTGGTACGCGTTTGCGGCCAATTACCCACACCAGCGCCAAGCAATTGGTGCCCATTGCCAACAAACCCATCCTTTTCTATGGCATTGAAGCCATGGCCGAAGCGGGCATCTCTGAAATTGGCATCATCACGGGTGATACCGGGGCTGAAATCCGTGCCGCTGTCGGCGACGGCTCAAAGTTCGGAGTGAAGGTCACCTATATCCCGCAAGACGCACCTCTTGGTCTTGCCCATTGTGTGCTCATTGCTCAAGACTTCCTTGGCGACGACGACTTCGTT
>CAIOHI010000057.1 GCA_903858075.1 uncultured Actinomycetes bacterium | reverse complement strand
GATCCCGGTCGAGCTAGACAAGCATTCGACGAAGTGCTTCGCCTCGAAACACCGGTCACGGGGTTCACTCGGGTGGGTACCCGGGAAGCAGTCATCGGCGATGTCGAGATTCCGGCCGGCGCACGCGTATTGGTGAGTTTTGCTTCTGCCAACCGCGACGAGCGCAAGTGGGATGAACCCGAGAGGTTTGACATTGACCGAGCCAATGCTTCGCACTTGGCATTCGGCTATGGGGTCCACGCCTGTGTCGGTATGGGCCTCGCTCGATTGGAAGCCACCGAGGTGTTGTCCGCCCTCGCTCGTCGCGTGGAACGCTTTGAGTTGGTTGGCCCTCCCGTCCGAAAGTTGAATAACACCATCCGCGCCTTTTCGTCGCTACCGATTCGCATCGTTGCATCGTCTTGACCGAATGTGATTGTCTGAGATGGCCTCACGGGGATGGTCTGATCTGGCCGCCGTCCCTGCTGATCCTTGAAAAAGGCCGCAGACCTCCAACGAAGAAGGAACTGTCTTACTGATGACAACCTGGCGTAATCGTTTGACGTAATCAGACCAAAGTGGATATCAAAGCCATGGGTAACAGGGCTCAGTGGATTACCCCCACCGCCACCACGCGCTACTTGTATCGGCTGAGGAACGACTCAATTGGCACGTTGAATCGTGAACTCTTCACACTCACATCTTGTGTGGAAAGTACCGAGAACCACACCGATGAGACCACGGCGACCGAAGCAAGCACCTGCATCCACTTCAAGTTGCGGCGTGGGCCTGTTGGGTAACGGCCGATGAGAACGAGCACCGCAATGGTGATGACAAGGAAGGTGCTGATTACCACTTGAGGAACAAGTGGCCAGGTACCAGAAATACGGTTACGGCGTGCTGTTTGAAAGTCATCCACTTGCTTCAACATGCGGTTCAAGTCGCGGTCATTTACCACATCGGCTTCTTCAATGGAAATAATTGAGCTACGAATGTCGAGTGCTTGTTGCTCTGCTGAGTCGCGCTTTACTTCTACTGGTGCATCTAAAGCGGCATTTTTCACGCGCTGTTTACGCTGCAATGTGGAGTTGTCTACTGTGAAGCCTTTGATACCAGTTGTCGACAACTCGGTGTCGTGAATGGTTTGCACATAGGTAGTGATTTTTGACAGCGCATCTTTCAAGGTGTCGTTTTGCTTGTAGTCCAGAATCGTTTCGCTCAGTGCCGACAATGAGGCAAGCTCGCTCTTCAAACTCGAGTTTGCAGAGCTTGCACCTTGCCATGCTGTGACGTTGGCAAAAGACCCGATGAAAATGAAGGCCGCACCAACAAACCGCATTGCAGTAGTCATGACGTTGTCGTCATCTCTATTGACAACTTCTTGCTTCTGCGCAATGTACGCGAGAGGCACAACTACCAAGAGGGCTGGGATGACCGAGACCAGAAGTCGAACAAGGAAGGATGACTGCAATAGTGATTCATACATAAGCCCTGATACTAGGTAAATCAGAACTTGTTGTCCGAGCACCAAAGTGAACAACGGGTAAATTGGCCCCCGAATTGTTAGTCAACGAAGAAAGTACTGCGAATTTCCCCGTTTGGTCCGTAGACCGCCTCGTCTTTGGCCACGAGGTACATGCGGTTCCAAGCGTTAGAGGGCTTGTTCGATACCAGCAATACCTTCATTGCCTCGTAATTGGCATGTAGGAAATGGGCTGCTAATGATTCCTGGTCTTCCCATAGTTCATACACCTGAATGCGTGTGTCGATGCTGGGGTCGGCGGCGAAACAATATGCGTGGCACCCTGCTTCGTCGGTACGCGTTGCCATTTGAATAGGAGCCGACTGAGCTACTACCGCATTTCGAATTTCAGAAGTGGCGTAATCGAGGTGTGCTGCAACAACAATCATCTCTGCACCTTAGTGTGGTGGGGTGACAAAGTATGAAGACGTAAACGATGGCGACACCACATGGCGCTTCGAGACCGACTTTCTGCAATCGAACTGGACCTGCATTTGGGGTCGTGGATGCAAAGGCATTGAATCCACCGCAGATACTGAGAAGTTGCACGGCTGCTGCTCACTTGGCGCAGAACTTGATGGCGTCGATGAAGCAATGGATCTTGCAGCACATGCTGCTCTTTTGTCTTCTGAACACTTTCAATTTCATACACATGCCGCCGAGCAGGGAATATTCAAAGACTCATCGAAGAGCGCAACGCGAGTAGTTGAAGGGGCATGCATCTTTTTGAACCGCCCAGGTTTTGCTGGAGGGTCTGGCTGCGCACTTCACATTGCGAGCGAGCAATTCAACGAAAGCCCAACGGAATGGAAGCCCTCGGTGTGTTGGCAATTGCCTATCAAGGTTGATTGGGAGCTTCAGCCCGACAACACGGAAATTGCAACGATACGCAGGTGGTCGCGTGCCGACTGGGGTGAACATGGGAAAACCATGGCGTGGGTCTGCACAGAAGGCGACGAGGCATACGTGGGTGCTACGCCGGTTATTGAATCTTTGAAAGATGAGTTAACTGCACTTGTCGGCAGTGACGTATACGTTCAAATTCGCAAAAAACTGCAACCCGAGTAGCGCTTCAGATCTTTTACCGCCCACTCACTACGGCAGACTAGGCAGATGGGGAAATTACCAACTATTGCTGTTTGCTATATCGCTGCTGTCGATGACTCACAGTTGGCGGAGCGCCGTGGGCCAACGCGCATGACAGATGCATTGCCTGAGTACAACATTGTTGACATGCGCGACCGCACCCCAGAAGATTTGTCGCCAAGCGAACTTGAGCAACTACAAGATGTAGAAGTTGCCTTCATTCTTTACATGCCCGACTGGCTTTTAGCCGCGTGCCCCAAGTTGAAGTGGATCCACTCATTCATGACGGGGCATGACCATATTCCGTTGCCCCAATTGAAGGAACGCAATATTCGCCTCACCAATGGTGCAGGCACTGCCGCAATTGAAATTGCCGAATTTGTTGTTGCACGCGTTTTGGAACACTGGAAATTCTTTCCGCAAATTGCCGCACTTCAAGTGGAACATAAATGGAGGCCTGTATTTGGCCGCGCACTAAGCGATGCGCACATTGTGCTGGTGGGTTATGGGCCCATTAACCAAGAAGTGGCTCGACTACTTGCACCATTCAACATGCGTGTTACGGCCGTGCGCAGGTCGGCTACTACCCCGTCACCGGGGGCAGACAAAGTGGTGGCATTTGCCGATTTGAATGCTGCAATGCACGATGCCGACATTGTGGTGGCGGCAGTGCCATCGAACGACGACACCACAGGAATGTTTAATGCCGAGAAGTTTGCAGCCATGCAAGAAGGATGCTTGTTCATCAACGTTGGTCGTGGCACTGCTGTTGTAGAAGCCGACCTCATTGCCTCACTTG
>CAIOHI010000056.1 GCA_903858075.1 uncultured Actinomycetes bacterium | reverse complement strand
GCAAGGTGCGGCACAAACCACACTGCAATGATGAGGAAATAGAGAGCAGCGCTTCCGAAGAGGATCGCCCCGAATCGCAATCGCTTGCGGAACATCAGCAAGATGCCAAGCCCCATCACGGCCAGTGCAATGTCTTCTTTCCACAGCATTGCAATGGCAATCCACACAACGGTGATGACATTGTGTCGAGTGACGTGTTTGCCGATTCCCTCTGGCCTTGACGTTGCATAGTGGTAGCCCATGAGAAGGAAGGGAAGTGCCATTGTCTCGGGGTGGAAGGTTTCCCATGCCAAGTATGCGGTGGTGGGCAACAAGAGCCATGCAACACCAAATGCCAGTGCAGACAGTTCGCTCTTTAAGCGATGGCGAGCAATGAGGAAAACTGGGTATGCAGCACTTGCTAATGCGATGACTTGAAACATGTTCCAGAGGTTTGGCCCGCCGCCGAGCCAAACAAATGGCACGAGGAAGTAGTACATGAACATTGCATGATGACCAAAGACGGGAAGACCACAGACCGTGTTGAACCATTTGCCGTTGGCGAGCAGCCACAGCGACTGGTCATGAATGCCGAGGTCGAAGTCAAAAGTTGCATATGCATCGTGACGATGCACAACCAGGCGTCCAACGACGATGATCCAGGTGAAAATGGAGGCCCAAATGAGCGCCGAGGAAAGCGACTTGCGCACTACAGGCATCACAAAAAAGTACTACTTCCTTTTCTGATAATTTGGTCATGTAGCAACGAACGAGAGGGAAGTGAGCAAAATGGCAAGCAAAGAGGCAGAAGCGTTCCTTCAACAAGTGCGTGAGTACCAAAAACAAGCACTTGGCTCAGCAACTGCAGTTCCCACGCTGGAAGAAATGCGCTTTGGGGCAGAAGCGGTAATGGAAACCGTTGGTGCCATGCCTAGTGGTGTCGAAATTGAACCTGTTGACGTGAATGGTCTGTCGGCCTTGTGGGTACGACACTCTGGGGCCGATACGAAATCAGTGGTGATGTACTTCCACGGCGGTGGTTACGTTGTGCAAAGTGCCAATTCACATCGCAAAGTTGCTGCTCACCTTGCACTGCAGAGCAATAGAAATGTTTTGAGCGTGAATTATCGGCTCGCTCCCGAGCATGCACACCCGGCGGCAGTAAACGATGCCGTACTTGCGTATCAATGGCTGCTGAATGCTGGTTATGCCTCAAACAAAATTGCAATATCGGGCGACTCGGCAGGTGGAGGGTTGTCTGTTGCGCTCATGGTTGCACTCAAAAATAAGAAGATAGAGCAGCCAGCTGGCGCGGTTGTTTTCTCGCCGTGGGTAGATCTTGAAGGCACCGGTGAATCGATGGATTCCAAAGCAAGTGTCGATCTGATGGTTGACCGTCATGCGCTTGCGCTCATGGCAAACATGTTTATAGCCGGAGGCTCGCTGCGCGACCCTCTCGCTGCTCCGTTGTATGCAGACCTCGCCGGCATTGCGCCTCTCTATATTCAAGTAGGCGGCGATGAAGCCTTGCTCGACGACTCCACCCGTTTAGCTACTCGTGCAGCCCATGCCGGAGTGCCAGTGCGCTTAGAAGTTTTCCCCGAGATGCAACATGTATTTCAATCGGGAGTAGGTGTCATTCCTGAAGCAAACGATGCCATTGCGCGTGCCGGGCAGTGGCTACAGGGAATCTTGGCCTAAGAACTACTTGCCGTTCAGAGCGGCAACAACAGGAGCAAAAGAGTCAACATCTTCTGCACCAACGATGATGTAGCTGAAACCCCACCTTTCGCGACGAGCAATGAGATCTTCAATGAGCTTGCTCGGAGGGCCAATGAGTGCGAACGGAGTTTCTTCCACCATTGATGGGGTAACACCAATCATTTGAGCGACACCATCAATAGTTCCGGCGGCATCGTCGGTGACCTTGACGAAAAAAGAACGAATGTTCATTTCAATGTTCGGCAATCGTGACCCTGCTGCATTAATGACGATGTTGACTTTCTCGGTCACTGCCTCGGCGGTCATGGTGCTAATTGCCTCGGGGCCAACAACTCCTGCAGTCATGGTGCCGTTGATGCCAATGATGTCGGCTTCGCGTGCTGCGTAAGTAAGAACACGTTTGCCGCCGCCGCCAATCAAGATGGGCGGGTACGGGCGTTGCACGGGTTTTGGCATGCCAACATAATTGGCAACGTTGTAATGAGTTCCTGCATGATTCACGGGTTCATCGCCCATGGCCGCCTTGATAATGGCAAGGCCCTCAATAAAGCGGTCGATGCGTACGCCGGGTGTGTCGTAGGCAATTCCTGACTGCTCGTAGTCACTCACCATCCAACCTGCACCTAAACCAATTTCGAGGCGGCCTTCCGAGAGCAGGTCGATGGTTGCAAGTTCTTTTGCCAATACAACGGGGTGCTTGTAGTCGTTGTCCCACACGAGTGCGCCCACGCGCAGAGTGCTTGTTGCGTCGGCCACCGATTGCAATGCGGGAATAGGGGCAAGTTGATCGGTGAAGTGGTCGGGCATGGTGAGGCAAGAAAAGCCGTTGGCCTCTGTTTTCCTTGCCAGGTCTACCCACTCTGTGCGGTTTGCGGCGCGCGAGCACTGGACGCCAAAACGAAAGGGAGCAATGTGGGGAAAAGTCATGTGAAACCTTGACATATTCCACAGCAGCACAGCAAGTGTAGAGAGGTACTGAAAAGTGCCGATGTACTCAGGTACCGTAGAGATTGTGCCGAATGCTAAGGATTTCTTCCGTAAGTTTGCGACGAAAGATCATCTTTCGCGCGTAGGCGGCACTGTAGGAAAGATGAGCATCGTGCTCATGGCTGGAGCGCTGCTCGTTAGCGCACTCGTTGTTGCAATGGCGCCACGTGTGTGGGGAATTGCTACAGCACATAGCGAAAAGCCGGTCACTCTTCCTGCGTTTACCGGAATCGCACAGCGGTCGTACTTGTACGACGTGAACGGCGCTCAAATTGGCGCGTTCCAGGTGGAGAATAGCCAGCCAGTCAAGATGCAAGAAGTGCCGGTCGACGTCACGGCGGCAATTCTTGCAGTGGAAGATGCAGGCTTCTACGGGCACAAAGGTGTGAACCTGCGCGCTTTGGTACGTGCAACGTTGTCGAACTTCAATGCGGGAAGCTCGCGGCAGGGTGCCTCAACCATTACTCAGCAAGTGGTGAAAAATGAGTACCTTGCCGGTCTGCCGCGCGATGGTCGGTACAAAGTGCTGCAGACAAGGTATGCCGCATTGCTAGAGAAGCAAGCGACAAAGCCGCAAATTCTTGAGCGGTATTTGAACACCGTATTTTTCGGAAACAATGCTTATGGTATTGAAGCTGCAGCAGAAATATATTTTGGCGTTGGTGTGGAAAAGCTCACCTTGGTGCAGGGCGCATTTCTGGCTGGCCTCATTCAGGCTCCCACTAGTTATGACCCAATTCGCCACCCTGAACGGTCGCGGCAACGCTTTACGCAATCTTTGAATCGCCTTGTGGTTGAGGACTTAATGACAAAAGAAGAAGCTGCACGTTTGGCCAAAGAGTGGCCGTTGCCAGAAGTGGTGCAAAGTGTTCCGCAGAAGTCGGTGGAGCGCACGTACTTTTCTGAAACTGTGAAAGATTATTTGTTGAACCGCAGCGATATTTTGGGCCCCACGTATCAAGAGCGATACAACGCGCTCTTTCGTGGTGGTCTAAAGATCTACACCACACTCGATAATAGTTATCAAAAAGCTGCAGAAAAGGCTGCGGCCGAAAAACTTCCTGCAAACAAGCAAGGTATTCAGTCAGCAGTGTTGTCACTAGATACGGCAACTGGTGGCGTGCGTGCCATGGTGGGCGGGCCTGGTTTTGTTCCTGGGCAAAGTGAAGTCAATATGACCCTGCGCAGGCGTCAAACAGGATCAAGTGTGAAGATCTTTATTTTGGCGGCAGCACTGCAGGCGGGTGCTGAAGGAATAGATCTCATCGATGGCACCCTGCCGTGTACCTTGCCAAACCCGGGTAAGCCTGAAGAACCCTTTGTTGTGACAAAAGGTGTGAGTCGTCCACTTGGTTCGCTTGAAGAAATGACTTGGTATTCCATTAACTGTGCCTATAGCAGGCTCTCGCAAATTGTTGGTTTGAATCGGGTAGTCGACACCACGTACCGAATGACGCAGTCGATGTATTTGAATCGCGACACATACTCCATTCAGCCGTATGCAAGTTTTGCAACGGGTGCCAATGAGATGAGCCCTTTCGACATGGCGAGTGGAGCGCAGACCATTGCTAATGGTGGTTTGCATAAGCAGCCGTATTTCATTGACCGTATTGAGAATTTCTCGGGAACGATGTACGAGCACAACGACCCTGGTACGCAAGTCTTCACAAAAGAAATTGCCGACAAGGCAGTGGCGATATTAAAAGGTGTGCTCACTAAGGGCACCGCACGGCGTAGCGCGCTCGACAAAGATCGCCCCGCTGGTGGAAAAACTGGTACGCAAGACGACAACACCAATGCATGGTTCGTTGGTTTTACAAAAGAACTCACCACTGCGGTGTGGGTCGGCGACCCGCGTGCGTATACCTCGATGGTGGGAATTCCAGAATTTGTTGCTGCAGGCGTTCCTCGTGTTCAGGGTGCAACTTTTCCTGCAGCCATTTGGAAGGCATATAACGACGCAGCACTTGTAGATGCCCCCATTGTCGATTGGGATGCGGCAGTTCCACCAAGCCGTGGCTCGATGCGTTTGTACTTGCCAGGTGTCGACTGCGTGGCACAACTGGTATCGGGCGCATTGCCGCGCAGGTTCACCGGCAATGTTGTGGCCTTTGACCCCATGTGGTTAACCACAACAACAGTTCAACCAATTGGTGATCCGGCAGGCGGGGTCACCACGTCGATGCCAAGTACAACAACCACAGTGCCCGTAGTGGTTCCTGGGGCGCAAGGCCCACCAGTAGTGAGCATCGTTGACCCTGGCACCACTATTTTGCCGTCGAATACCAACCCGTTCTCTCCACTACCAACGCTCGACCCGCTAGGAAACCTCATTTTTGACTGCGCAAAACCCCTTCCAGGAAGCGTTCAAACGAGTATTCCGACACCTGGGTAATAGCCTGCAAGTGTGTCGATCTTGGTTCATCTCTATGACCTGCAAGTGCTCGATACCACCCTTGAGCAATTGCGTCATCACTTCATCACTTTGCCTGAGCGTGAAGTATTAGGTCTTGTTCAAAAAAATATTGCCGATTGTGCGGTGAAAATATCGCAGGGTGAATTGCGCCAACAGGAACTAGAGAAACTGCTCAGTGTGGCGGAAGCTAACAGTGCAACTTTGCAGAAAAAGCGCGAGCGTCTTGAACAGCAAATGAAAACTGTTATTGCAACGCGCGAAGCAGAAGCACTTCAACACGAAATTCTCACGGTGAACAGCGAATTGAACACGGTCGATGAAGAATCGCTGGCTTTCATGGAAGAGTCAGAGCTCATCGATTCCACGTTGGTGTCAGCACGAAATGATTTGGGTCAATTCCGCACCGCTGAAATTGCTGCCACCGAAGCATTGAAGGTGTCTGAAGAATATAAAAAGGCAGAAGCACGTGACGTAGAAGAAAAGCGTCAACGTCTTGCCAAGTCACTTGATGAAAAGTGGTTGGCAGCGTATGAATTGCGCCGCTCACAGCACAAAGGCATCGCTGTGGCAAAGGTGAAAAATCACGTCTGTGGTGGTTGCCACCTCGACCTATCTACTTCGGAAGTCGACCTTCTCAAAAAAGAGACCGACGAGAACAGAGAATGCCCAAACTGTGCTCGGTGGCTGGTGTTCTAAATGTTTTTCTGGTTTGTTGCCACGGCAATATTTTCGGTTCGGTTTGTTTTCCAAGACCCGCGCTTTGACTATCGACTACTCGTTGTAGGTGTCCTTCTTCCCGATGCCATTGACATTTGGTGGGGTGGCGCGCGAGTGCTGCACACGTTGCTTTTTAGCGTTGCATTGTTGGTGGTCATTATGTTGACAACGCAAAACAAGAGGGTAATTCGTAAGCGCACGTTGCCGCTTGCCATAGGAACCTTCATGCATCTCATTTTTGATGGTGCATTTACTGCGACGAAAGTGTTCTGGTGGCCTTTTGGTGGCGTGTCATTTGGCGATGCTGAACTTCCCGTCGCTCAACGCATGGGGCTCAATATTGCAATGGAAATTGTTGGTGTAATTCTGCTCGTCGTTTTAGTGCGCCAGTGTGGGCTGACCAATGCCGATCGTCGTCGCGACTTTATGCGTACCGGAATGCTTTCTTCTGTGAGTCAAGGGAAGTAACGCCATGGCTGAACGTTTACTCACTTTGGTGCGACACGGGCAAACTGCTGCCAACGCTCAAAACTTGTTGCAGGGTCATGTAAACCACCCACTCGACGACATTGGTCGTGCACAGGTGAGTCTTTTAGGTGCTGCAGTGCAGAAAATTGGCCCGGTTGGTCGCATTATTTCGAGCCCCCTTCTTCGTGCGCAACAAACCGCACAAGCAATTACTGAAGGTCTGTCGCAAAGTATTGAAGTAGAAACCGACCCGCGTTGGATAGAACTCAACTATGGCGACTTCGATGGGCAGCCAGTGAGTTCTGTGAGTGCACAACAGTGGGCCACATGGCGAACAGATGAGCATTTTCGCCCGCCAAACGGTGAAACGCTTGCCGAACTCTCTGTGCGCGTGCACGAGGCAATTAATGACCTGTTGAACGACACCGGGCACTCGCACATTGTGGTGGTCAGTCATGTTTCACCCATTAAGGCCGCTGTGGCATGGGCGCTTGGCGTTGGTGTGGAAGTGTCGTGGCGTACCGCTCTCGACCGCGCGTCAATGACAACGGTGAGGCTCGATGCGAAGCATCCTGCACTGAAAACTTTTAATGTCACTGTGTGAAGTGGTGAGTCGGTCTGTAAGCGGGATTCTGTTCGCCGAAGCGAGGTGACCATCCATCTTTGCGGTCTACCCGAGAAGTACCCGAAGGCGAGCGAGCAGCTCATCTTCTCTGCATGACCTTGCTTCAAGTGGGGTT
>CAIOHI010000055.1 GCA_903858075.1 uncultured Actinomycetes bacterium | reverse complement strand
CTCCAGCGTGATTCTGACGACGGGCCAGAACTGTATGTGCTGTATCTCACTGCAGCTATCGGCGGCATCATCATGGTTGCCTCAAATGATCTCATCGTTCTGTTCCTTGGTCTAGAAACATTGAGCTTGTCGCTTTACGTACTTGCGGCAAGCAACCGACGCCGCAGTGAAAGCCAAGAAGCTGGGCTCAAGTACTTCATCTTGGGTGGTTTTTCTTCGGCATTTTTCCTCTACGGCATTGCGCTTGTTTATGGCGCAACGAAAACCACCAACATCACAGGCATCTTCACTGCATTGTCCTCTTCGCAATCAGTGCCTCGCAACGATGTTTTTCTGCTCGTTGGTACTGGTCTGATGCTCGTTGGCTTGGCCTTTAAAGTGGCTGCAGTTCCGTTCCAAATGTGGACTCCCGATGTGTACCAAGGTGCACCAACACCAGTTACTGCTTTCATGGCGTCGGCAGGAAAAACTGCCGCATTTGCTGCTTTGCTTCGTGTCACCTTGACGGCATTGCCTACTCGCGTTGACGATTGGCGCCCTATTATTTGGGTGCTTGCATTGCTGAGCATTGTTGTTGGTTCGCTGCTTGCTGTGACGCAAACAAACGTGAAGCGCATGCTTGCCTATTCGTCAATCAGCCATGCTGGTTTCATGTTGGTAGGTATTGAGGCTGCAGCGCATCCCAATAGTGCAGATGCCGGAAATGGCATTTCAGGTGTAATGACCTACTTGTTGCTCTACACCGTTTTGGTTATTGGCACATTTGCAGTCGTTGGTTTGGTGGCCCGCAAAGGTGATACCGCAACCGAATTGTCTGACTTTAAGGGTCTCGGGAAACAGCAACCAGCACTTGCGTTGGCATTGACCGTATTTCTTCTTGCGCAAGCAGGCGTGCCACTGACCTCAGGTTTTATTGCAAAGTTTGGTGTTATTAAGGCAGCAGTGGAAGTGCACAGCTACGCAATTGCTATTGCCGCAATGGTCGCATCGGTCATTGGTGCGTTTCTCTACTTGCGCATCATGGTCAGCGTGTGGCTTGAAGACGAGACTGCAGAAAACACTCCTATTCAGGTGCCTTTCTTAACGGGACTTGCAGTAGCGATGGCAGCTATTTTCACTATTCTTGTTGGTGTGGTTCCTGGTTGGTTGCTCGACGCAACACAACAAGTTGCTGCGCTCACTGGCCGCTAGAAATTATTTCCTTTACCGAGTGAGTTCGGATATTTCATAGCCACCGCTACGAGCAGCCGCAAGAACTGTTGCAGCGTGTTCGGGGCCTCGTGTTTCCAGAACAATTTGAACGCCAGTTTCGCGTACGTGTAGGTCAACACCCTCGCGTACGTGCTCTACTTCAACAAGGTTTGCACCATTTTCTGCGAACAAACTTAAAAGTTGTGCGAGCCCACCGGGTCGATCGGAAATGCGAACAAACACAATGAGGCGACGGCCTGCTTGAGTTTCATGACGTCGAATGAGCCCCGGAATAAGGCCCATGTCTACATTGCCACCAGAAAGAACTACGCACGTTGTGCCGTGAGACGATGGTTGCACCAGCCCACGCATGAGTGCCGAAACACCAACGGCTCCACCACCTTCAACAAGTAACTTGCCACGCTCCATGAGAAGAATCATTGCGTCTGCAACATCGTCTTCATCGACAACAACTACATCGTCTAACCATTTTTCAATAATGGGTCGCGTAATAGTGCCTGGGCGTTTCACTGCAATACCATCGGCAAGAGTAACTACTGGCCCATCGGGCGCAGGGAAGTGCGCGTAAGGCGCACAAGCATTGACTTGCACACCAATGACCTTGATACTCGGGTCAAATTGCTTCAGTGCGATGGCGGTACCACCTGCTAACCCTCCACCACCCAATGGAATAATAACGGTGCGTAAGTTTTCAATGTCTTTAATGAGTTCAAGCCCAAGGGTTGCTTGCCCAGCTATGACAGCAGGGTCATCGTACGGATGACAAAAAGCCATTCCAGTTTCTTGTGCGCGTTCCATGGCGCGAGCAACCGCGTTATCAAGAGACTCGCCACCCTCTGATGTAGTTGCACCGTAGGCGCGACATGCGGCAATTTTGGAAAGTGACGCTCCGGAAGGAACAAATATTTCACACTTCACGCCGTGGGCTTTTGCAGCAAAAGATAAAGCGCCTGCATGGTTACCAGCACTTCCCGCAACAACACCATGCTGGGCATTTGCCCCGAGCGTGAACAGTTTGTTCAGGGCTCCTCGAATTTTGAATGAACCGGTGCGCTGCAGGTTCTCTGCTTTCAACACCACCGTGCCGCCGCACAGTTCGCTTAATGCAGCCGACGGGGTAATGGGAGTGTGTTTCACATAGGCGCGCCCCGCGTGTGCGGCAGAAAGAATGTCTTCCTGAGAGATTGTTGTTTCGCCCATCTGCACCTACCGTAGCCCTATGCGTGCAATCCTGATTGCGAACAAGGCCGACGACGATGGCGGGCACGTGGTTGCCTATTTCCAAAAACTGGGTTACTCCTTCACTACTCTGACGCGCGAAGAGTCTGACAAGTGGCCGCTTTTGGGCAATGACGTACAGCTGGTCGTGTCACTGGGGTCTGATTGGTCGGTCTATTGGGCCGACGTTGCAGACCATGTGCGCAGGGAAAGTGAGCTGCTCAAGGGTGCCCACCAGGCTGGAATTCCCCTGTTTGGGGTGTGCTTTGGGGCTCAAATACTGGCTTTTGCCTTAGGCGGCGAGGTCAGCCGTGCCTATCACACGGAAATTGGGTGGTTTTCTGTCGACTGGGAACCTGATTTTTGCCAAAAAATTGCCGAAATTGACCAAAAATCAGGGAATTTCGCCGAAAAAGAGTGGTTTCAGTGGCATTACGACATGTTTGTGCCCCCAAATGATGCCCAGATCTTGGCTCATAGCTCTGCTGGAGTGCAGGCGTTCCAGAGCGGCCGTAGCTTTGGCGTCCAGTTCCACCCAGAGGTGACCCCTGCCGTGGTGGAACGGTGGGCGCGGATCGGCACAGAGGCGGGGCCCGTCGAACTACAACAGGCGGGTATCGACCCCCAGAGATTGCTGGAAGAAACAGCCCGCCGCGCCGACAACTATGCCAGCCAGTGTGAGCTGCTCTTAGGGTTTTTCATTGCGCAAGTGCACAAGTAGCAGCTTGAAATTTTGAAGGAAGACGCGATGGTTTCCTCTCAAATGCACGTCAAGTAGTAGTTTCGTATGCGATGTCCACGTTCCTGCGTTCATATCTCACCGTCTTTTGGTTTGGGCTCCTTTCTTTTGCTTTGGCAGGGCTCCTGCTCTGGGTCTCGTCACTTTTGCGACCGAATCACCCCACGCGCGAAAAGTTGATGTCCTATGAAAGTGGTGTAGACCCGGTTGGAGAAGGCTGGTCTCAAAGCCAAATTCGTTATTACGTTTTCGCACTCTTGTTCGTCGTATTCGATGTGGAAGCAGTCTTTTTATTCCCATGGGCAACGCAACTTGAGCGCTACGGATCATTCGGGCTTATTGAAATGGGCGTCTTTGTTGCTGTTCTATTGCTTGGGCTTGTTTATGCATGGCGTAAGGGAGTGTTGCGATGGGTGTAACAACACAATGTTTGCCACTTGAATTGCGCACCTGCAGAGTGAAAAAGGCGAAGGGCTAAAAGATATGGGACTCGTAGAACGCGGTCGGCTACCAAAGCCTCTGACATCTCTTTTCAATATGGGACGCTCGTACAGCTTGTGGGTGTACCAGTGGGGCCTTGCGTGTTGCGCCATCGAAATGGGTGCGGCATTTGGTTCGCCTCGTTACGACGTCATGCGTCTTGGTGTTATTCCTCTTCCTGCTAGCCCGCGACAAGCAGACCTTGTGGTGATTTCAGGAACCGTGACCGACAAGATGGCTCCTGCAATCAAACGTTTATACGAGCAAATGCCAGAACCGAAATATGTCATTTCAATGGGAAGTTGCGCCAACTGCGGTGGTCCTTATTGGGATAGCTACTCCGTTACCAAAGGCATTGACCAAATTCTTCCTGTCGATGTTTACGTACCAGGTTGCCCACCACGACCAGAAGCACTTCTTGAAGGAATCGTGTTGTTGCAACAACGCATTAAAAATGAAGATATGGCCGCACGTTGGCGTGGTGACGGATACGTCGCTATGAACAGCGATGCTGCTGCCACTGCAGAGCGGAAAGGTAAGCCCGTTGTCGTCTCCCACTGATTCCAGCGCTGAAGCAGCACCGCGCCACGACGCAATGCGCGAACAATTGTTGAGCGATGTGTCTGCTTGTTTGGGAAGCGCACTCGTACAGTCTCATATCAATGTCGGTAACGATCTCTGTGTGCGTGTTGCCACCGATGCATGGGCAACAAGTGCTGCAGCTTTAAAAACAAGTTTGGGTTTTGACTATTTCTGTTTTCTTTCAGCAATCGATTGGCTGCCATCTCCATTTGGAAAAGGCGAAGAAGACCCCACTGCAGAACCAGTAGAACGTGATACTGAAATCAAACAAGGTTTAGCTGGTGGGGAAACACGTTTACAGGTGTTCGCTCGCCTCGTGAATCATCGCACGCACGTGGGTATCACCATGAAGGCCGATGTACCAGATGCAACTCCAGTGGTTCCATCATGGGTAAGTGTTTTTACCGGTGCTAACTGGCACGAACGAGAAGCACACGAAATGTTTGGCATTTCATTTGCAGGTCATCCCGATTTGCGCAATATGTATTTGCCGACCGACTTCGAGGGGCATCCATTGCGCAAAGATTTTCCATTGCTGGCACGCATGGTGAAGCCATGGCCTGGAATTGTCGATGTAGAACCACTACCTGGCGGCGGCGACGAAGATGATGCGGAAGGATCTGCAGAATGACAATAATTGGTGATCGTCAACAGTTGGCCTACATTGCATCGCAAGCAGCAGATGCACGCGTCAATGTGGAACTTGAAACCGAGGGGATGACCCTCAACATTGGGCCACAACATCCCGCTACTCACGGCACGTTGCGTATCATCGCGCGTCTCGATGGCGAGCAAGTGTTGTGGGCAGAACCATCTTGCGGGTACATGCACCGTGGTTATGAAAAATTGACTGAAGTGCGCACCTTCCCGCAGGTCACTGCACTGGTGAACCGCATTGACTGGCTTGGCAGTTTTGCCAACGAAGTGCCGTTTATTTTGGCAGCAGAACAGTTGATGGAAATTGAAGCACCACCTCGTGCTCAGTGGATTCGCACCATTTTGTTTGAGCTTTCCCGTATTGCAAACGTCTCGCTATTCCTCGGAGACCTTGGTGTGCAGTTGGGTGCAATTACACCTGTCTTTTTTGCATTCCGCGATCGCGAATATGTTTTGAACCTCATTGAAGGTGCAACCGGCGGACGTTTCCACCCTAACTTCGACCGTATTGGTGGACTCAAAGACGACTTGCCCGCAGGTTGGATCGATGAAACACGTGCCGTCATGAAAAAGATGCGTAAGTTCTGCGACGAAATCGAGAACCTACTTTTCGGCAACGAAATTTTTGAATCACGTACACGTGGTATTGGTGTCATTCCGCGAGATGTTGCATTGCAGTACGGCATGTCGGGCGCAAACTTGCGCGCGAGTGGTGTCGACTGGGACCTCCGTCGCGATCAGTCACTGCCAATGGCATGGGACAAGGTCGATTGGAAAGTGTGGACTCACCTCGATGGCGACTCGTACGCACGTTGTTGGATTCGTCTCCAAGAAACACGTGAATCGACCTACATTGTCGAGCGTCTGTTAGACACATTGCCCAGTGGACCTGTCATGACCAAAGTGCCACGCATTATTAAAGTGCCAGAAGGTGAAGCCTGGGTGTCAACGGAAAATCCGTTGGGTGAAATGGGTTACTACGTTGTGTCTAAAGGCGACCTTGGGCCCTTCCGTGTCAAAATTCGCTCTGCAAGTTTCAATAATATTTCCATCGTGCCGTGGCTGCTGAAAGGCGTGTACGTCCCCGACATCATCACCATTCTCGCTTCGCTGTACTTCATCCTCGGAGACATTGATCGCTGATGTTCGCCTTACTTTCCAGCAT
>CAIOHI010000054.1 GCA_903858075.1 uncultured Actinomycetes bacterium | reverse complement strand
GTAGCGATTTCTTGAAGATTTCTCGGCTTGACCCAAGTCTGGGGAGTTGCCCTCTGGTTACCTGCCCAGTTGCTCCATCTTTTGCGCATATTCGCTCCTCGGAATCAACAGTAGCAGGGGAAAAAATACCTTTCTCTTTCACGCACATATTCCAACTCGCACCCCTACAAGGCGTATGGTTTACGGTAGGGATATAGAGAGATTTTGATTGTGTTCACACACGGTCTTAACGGGAGGCACTCATGACAACACTTGATAACGACCCAGGCGTATCACATTCACGTGGACCCAAAGTTCAAGAAATTTTAAAAACCGATACGCGTCCGGTTCCTAAGGCACTTACTGAGTTCGCTAGCCCATACGTTGGTTCAGAGGACGTGAAAAAGGCCCGCTATACCTCTCAAGCCTTTGCCGACCTTGAAAAAGAATTCATGTGGTCAAAGACCTGGCAGTTCGCCTGCTTGGAAGCCGAAATTCAAGAACCCGGTTCTCACGTTGTGTACGACGTTGCCGATGAATCGCTCATTGTCACTCGCGGTAACGACGGCGTGGTACGCGCTTTACATAACGCATGTCTCCATCGCAGCACACGCCTTAAAGACGATGACGGCACCGTCGCCTCATTCGTATGTCCATTCCATGGTTGGGAATGGGATGTTCAAGGTGACCTCAAAAATATTCCAGGTGAATGGGACTTCCCACAAATTATTCACGGCAGCAAGCCAACTTGCCTCCCCCAAGCAAAGGTCGCCCTGTGGGACGGTTTGGTGTTCGTCAACATGGACCCAAATTGCGAGCCATTCGAAAAGGTTGCATCAACTCTCATCGAACACTTCAAAGACTTCCCTCTTTCAAAGCGATACAAGGCATTCCACGCTGTCAAAGAAGTTCCAGCAAACTGGAAAGTTGTGATGGAAGCTTTCAGCGAGGGCTACCACGTCATCGCAACCCACCCACAAATCAAGCCCTTCTGCGGCGATGAAAACAGCGAGTACTCCATCTACCCAGAGTCGCCATTTGTCTCCCGCTTCTTCAACCCATTTGGCGTTCAGAGCCCACACATCGTTGAACAACTCACTGAGCAAACAGTTGCTGCAGAGTTCGTTGCATTCTCAAGTCGTTCACGCGGTTACTCAGACCAGAGCCAGGTACAGCCACCAGATGGCATTCAAGCTCGCGCTTACGTTGCTCAAACATTCCGCGAGCGTATGTCGGGCATGTTCCGCGCCGACCTCGATGGTTACACCGACGCAGAAATTATCGATGCAATTTTGTATCACCTCTTCCCTGCGTTTGCCCCATGGGCCGGTATTGGTCAGCCACTCATGTACCGCTGGCGCCCTGGTCGCACACCAGACTCTTGCTTCATGGATGTTTACCGTATGGCACCACTTCCAGATGGTGAAGATATTCCAGAGCCATCAGTCACTACGAAGTTGCGCTTAGACCAAGCTTGGAAAGAAGCTCCTGGCATGGCTGGTCTTGCAGATGTTTTTGAACAAGACATGTCGAACTTCGGTTTTGTACAGCAAGGCCTCAAGTCCACCGGCAAAAAGACCGTCACCTTTGGTAACTATCAAGAGGGTCGCCTGCGCCACATGCACAAAATAATTGACACGTTTATCTTGCAGGGCCTTGCTGAAGCAGGTCGTTCAGCCGATGAAGTTGCTCCATTTCTTGTGGGTAACGAATAAGCCCACTGATCAACTATTGTTTTCCCTGAGGGGGTGAGCATGTTGTCAGTTCATGAAGCTGGTCAGGTTTTTGTTACCCCATCTGCATATGCCGACGAAAAGTACTTCTATGAAGCTTGTGCCGTGCTGCGCGAACACAGCCCTGTTCACTTTGTAGAAAATGACAAGTTCAACTCGTTTTATGCAATCACTCGCCACAGCGATGTGCTTTCGATAGAAGCGCGCAACACAGTCTTTCTCAATGAACCTCGCCCCGTCTTAGGCGACAAGGCAAGCGATCAGCGCGCAGCTGAACAAGGAAACCTGCTGCGCACCCTCATTCACGTTGACGACCCTGAACATCGCGCACTGCGTGGAGTGACTTCCGACTGGTTTTTGCCCAAGAGCCTGCAGCGCTTAGAAAGCCGTTTGAAATCCTTATCAGTCGCATCTGTGAACAAGATGGCCGAAATGGGAAATACGTGCGACTTTGCAAGAGACATCGCAATGCCCCTTCCGCTCAATGTCATTCTGGCAATTCTCGGACTTCCCGAGTCTGACTATCCGCGCATGTTGCAACTGACCCAGGAACTCTTCGGAAGTGCCGATGAAGAAATGCAGCGCGGCCCATCAGGGCAAGATCTCATCGCCGTTGTCAGCGACTTCTTTGCCTATTTCACAGAATTGACACACGCTCGTCGGCGCGACCCTCAAGACGACCTCACTTCTGTGGTGGCAAATGCAATTATCGACGGGCAGCCACTCACCGATATGCAAACAATCTCTTATTACGTCATTGCGGCCACTGCCGGTCACGACACCACTTCTGCTTCTATGGCAGGCGGAATGCTGGCACTTATCGAGAACC
>CAIOHI010000053.1 GCA_903858075.1 uncultured Actinomycetes bacterium | reverse complement strand
TCGACAGCAACATCTGCTGCGGGTGATTCGGTCGTTGATGCCATTACGACATTCTGCCTCTACGATGGGCATTTCCATGGCTGTTGGTGCTCGCCCCCTCGTTCCTTCGCGTCTTGCACGCCGGGCTTTGTCGCACAATGGCTCGGGTCGCCGCCCCACCACCGTCATTGGCGGCTATATCGCTCTCACGAAACCACGCATTGTCGAGCTTTTGCTCGTGACCACGGTTCCCACCATGGTTCTTGCCCAAAAGGGCTGGCCAGCCACCTGGCTCGTTGTACTCACCTTGGTGGGTGGCTCACTGGCCGCTGGCGGGGCGAATGCCCTCAACATGGTCATCGACCGCGATATTGACAAACTCATGGTGCGCACCCAAGGGCGGCCCTTGGTGACCGGGCTCATTGCCCCCCGCAACGCCGTTATTTTTGCCTGGATCTTGGAAATTGTGGCTTTTGCCATTCTGTGGGTCAGCGCCAACCTCTTGTCGGCCCTGCTCACGTTCTCGGCCACCATGTTTTACGTGGTCATTTATTCCGTGTGGCTGAAGCGCACGAGTCGCCAAAATATCGTTATTGGGGGCGCTGCCGGGGCAGTTCCCGTGCTGGTGGGCTGGTCGGCAGTCACAAATGAGGTCTCTTGGGCCGCTTTTTTGCTCTTTTTGCTCATTTTCCTCTGGACTCCCCCGCATTTTTGGGCTTTGGCCATTCGCCACTCCGATGACTACAAAGCGGCCCAGGTACCCATGTTGCCCACCGTTGTTCCCATGAAACAGACCCTGCGGGCCATGTTGCGCTACACAGTGGCATTGGTGGTGGCGAGCCTCATTTTGATCCCTGTGGGCGATTTAGGGGTCATTTATGGGGTGTCGGCGGCTGTTTTAGGGGCACTTTTCCTCCTCGGCATCGGTTATTTGTGGCGAACCCCCACAGAAGCGGTCTCGATGCGCGTATTTTCCTACTCCATCTCCTACATTTCGCTTCTTTTTGGAGCCATCACCGTCGACGTGCTCGTGAAATATGGGGTCTCCTAGGGCGCGTCGCCTACAGTTGGGGTGCGGCGGGTTTTACCCGTTGCAAAATCACAAACCCACAAAGACTCTTGATTTACCTCCTGACTCTCGCAGGTAGGTAATCTCGTAACGTCATTTCCGAGAAAGAAAGCCCTCCATGACCACGATCGAAACGCATGCATCTGGAACCCAGGTGCGCGCCACTTCTAGCGACAGTGCCCTTGGCGCTTTTTTAGTGGGCGTCGGTGCATGGGCTACCACGACCGACCACAAACGTATTGGTCGACTTTTCATTGGTTGCGCATTGCTCATTGCAATTGCGGCAGCGGCACTTGGTGCAGTCATTGGTGTGGAACGCATCTCTGCAACGAGTTACTCCCTTTTAGATAAAGACTCCGTCACGCAAATTTTCTCTCTCTATCGAGTTGGTCTTTCCTTTGGTGTCATGTTGCCGCTACTTCTTGGTGTTGCCATTGCGGTTGTGCCACTACAAGTTGGCGCAAAAACAATTGCGTTTGCACGTGCGGCAATGTTTGGTTTTTGGATGTGGCTTGCAGGCATGGGGCTCGCAGTTGGTTCCACCATTGCAAACGGTGGTCCTG
Source organism: uncultured Actinomycetes bacterium (assembly GCA_903858075.1). GTDB lineage: Bacteria > Actinomycetota > Acidimicrobiia > Acidimicrobiales > Ilumatobacteraceae > F1-20-MAGs119. The sequence goes on along the minus strand of CAIOHI010000053.1, from coordinate 1,729 downwards.
GTGGCGGCAGTGAAAAAATGGTTGACCTGTTTCTTCTCGGTATGGGAATTGCCGTTATCGGTGCGCTTGCAGCTGCCGTTTCTGTAGTAACCACAGTGCTCACCAGCCGTGCTCCTGGCATGACACTTCTTCGCGTGCCAATGTCGTCGTGGTCTGCACTTACAGGTGGAGTTGCATTGGTACTTACCTTGCCAGTGTTACTCGGAACGCTTGTGTATCTTTATGTCGATCATCGCTACGCTCGCGTGGCTTTCGGTGGCAACAAAGGCGTTTCCGACTGGATGGGTTGGTCACTCACACAACCACAAACCTACGTATACGTTGCAATGGGTGCAGGTGTGCTTGCAGAAATTGCGGCGGTCGTTAGCGGCAAGCGTCAAGTACTGCGACCAGTTTTGCTCACCGGCATTGCAATTGTTTCTATTGCTTCCTTGGGTGGCGCAACGCAAGTGCAACACGCAGTTACTTGGACCAACACCAGTGCCAGCGACAAAGTAAAAGAACTCATTCCATTCCTCATTTTCAACGCACTGCCACTTCTTGGTGTGCTTGTGGTGTTAGGAGTGTCGCTACTTGGTATCGCGAAAGGCAAGCCACGTTTGGTTCCTGCAATGGCGCCGGCACTTCTTGGTTTAGGAATGGTGCTCACCGGAATGGTGGGGCATCTTGTTTCATTGTTTGGCCCAGCACAACTTGCCGGAACAGTTTTTGAAGAAGGCGAATTCATTTATGTGGGTTACGGCGCTTTGCTCATTGGGCTTGCAGCAGTTTCTTACTGGGGTCCAAAACTTTGGGGCCGTGTTCTTCCGTCGTCTGCAGTGCTTGGCATTAGCGGCCTCGCATTTTTAGGAACGGTGCTTGCAGCACTACCTATGTACATCGCCGGCTTTGCTAATCAGCCAGCTGGCGTTGCTAACGATTTCTCGTACAGCGGCCCACAAGAATTGTGGAATACCGCATCGGCTGCTGGTCATGCACTCGTCGCTGTATCAGTACTTCTTTTTGTTCTCACCGCGCTTCGCGCCTTCACTGCTGGTGAAGTTGCGGGCGACGACCCATGGGATGCTCAAAGCCTCGAGTGGTCGGTGTCGTCACCAGCACCATCGAACAACTTTGTATCAACACCATCGGTGGCAAGTGCTGAACCACTTCTCGATATCAAGCCTGCAGGAGGACAGAAATGACCTACGCACTTCCCGCCGGGCCACGCCCAGCACCTCGTCGCCAGCTTTTCATCAGCACAGGCATTGCCGTTGTTGCAGGAACAATGCTCATGGGCGGCATGTTGTCGGTGTGGTTGCGTTTTCGCGCAGCGGCGCCTACGCGACCTACAGCTGATGGCTTGAGGCAAATTAAAGATTGGCTACCCGCCGATCTCAAAATGCCAGAAGTGGTGACCAACGTTGGCCTTCTATCGTTTCTCGTCATGTGCGTCATGGTGCAGTGGGCTGCGTATGCCGCTCGTCGTGGCGACTCCAAGCATGTTGTTTCCGCACTTGGTCTCACTCTTCTTTTTGGTATTGCCATTCTCAACGCACAAGCTGCAATTTTCGTGCAGTTCAACGTGGGCGTTGCCTCGGGCGCTTATCAATCAATGTTCTACGCAATTGTCGGCACGCTCACTGTGCTCATTGTGTCTGGTCTTGTGTTCACGGTTGCATCTCTCTTTAAAAGCATTGGTGGTCGCGCAGCGAACACCGATCTTTTAAATGCACATGCGTTGTATTGG
>CAIOHI010000052.1 GCA_903858075.1 uncultured Actinomycetes bacterium | reverse complement strand
GGAAGATGAAGAATTTGGTAGCGCACTTTCTGCAACCTTGCTCGGTTTTACGTCGCTGCCGTGCATCACTTTGGCTGCGGTGCACGGTCATGCCTTAGGCGCCGGCACTCAACTTGCAGTTGCTTGCGACCTGCGAGTTGCGACCCCGTCGAGTGTCTTTGGTGTACCGGCAGCAAAACTGGGTCTTGCCGTTGACCAGTGGACCATTGAACGTGTTGCAAGAGAATGTGGTGGGGCCATTGCACGCAATATGTTGCTCGGTACGAGCACATACAGCGGCGAACAGCTTCACACACAAGGCGCGGTGCACAAACTTGGCACGCTTTCTGATGCACTTGAGTGGGCGCATTATCTCGCTACTTTGGCACCCATCACAATTGCCGCGCACAAACGTGGTTTAGAAGCCGTTGCCGAAAAAATAGCTAATGATGCAGCATTTGAAGCGTTACGTGCGCAAGCCTGGGCGAGTACCGATGCACACGAAGGACGCACAGCTTTTCTTGAAAAACGTAAAGCACGTTTCACCGGAAATTAATAAGCGGATTATGCCCCAGCGGGCAAAAGCAAGTTGATATATCGGTAGAAATAGAAAAGTGTTACGAGAAATGGAATGCTGAGCAGTGCATACGTTGTAACACTTGATGCGCGGTGTGAGGTAACGCGACGTGAAATTCGGTTCCGTATCAATTTTCGAGAACTTGCTAGTGCAATGAGCAACGCACCACACAACAGAGTGGGAAATATTGCGCTGGTGTCGGAAAACCATTTACCAAAATCATTTGCCGATACATCGGAGATCACCTCAGGTGGTGCGGCCTCAACAACTTGCGGAATGGTGGTCGTGGGCATTGGAGTGCTGGTGGGGGTGCTAGCGGGCGTGGTGGTGGGGGTAGTAGATAAGAGTTCAGCGCGCACAACAAGACGTTGGCTGGTGCTAAAGCGCGGGTGGCACGTAATGAGTGTGAGGGTTGCTACTTTCGGAGTATTGGCAAGCACTGATGTTTTGTCGGGAGCAACTACCGAAACTTCTTTGACGGTGTAGGCGAATTTACCTTTTGTGGTCGTGACATAAATGATGTCGTCTGGCGCGATTGTATTGAGATTTCCAAATGGGGCATCGTAAGAAGTGCGATGCCCAGCAATTGCACTATTCCCTATTTCGCCTGGCATGGGAGTCTTGGGGAAGTGACCAGGCCCGCGCCGAAGATCTTTTGGTGTGATGCCTTCCACAATGATCTTGGCAATATTGATGCTCGGAATTTCAATGAGCGCAAGCGCATCGGTGACAGGTAGGAATGCTGAAGTACCGTCTGCTCTAGATGGTTCTGTCGTTGCAATGATGCGATTGAATTCCTGGCGCAGTGCACTTTGGGTGCGGCGTGTTTCAATGCCGGTGCCCCACAGTTGGTATACAACGAGTCCGAGAAGCAACAGGCCAGTAGTAATAAAGGTCTTGCCGACGAAGCCAACAACGCGAGTGGTTCTGAGATTCATCGTCCGTTACGTTAGTGGCGCGTTTGCCCTCTGCCATGGTGATGGGTAGCGTCTCGGTATGAGCAGCGTTGATGAAGCCGTGCGTTTGCACAACGCTGTAGTGCTTTTGGGGTCATTTCCCGCTCTTGCCGAGGCTTCGCTCGTTGTGAAAAAAGGTGAAATCGTTCTCATTAGTGGCGCAAATGGCGCTGGCAAAACAACTCTGTTGCGGCTATGCGCGGGGCTTGTGCCTTTGGCACGAGGCGAAGCATCTGTGCTGGGGTTCAACCTTGCAACTCAGCGTAAAGAGGCTCAAGCACATGTAGGAATGTTGGGCCACGCGAATGGGTTGTATCTCGATCTCACCGCACAGGAAAACCTGCAGTTCTGGGGTGCAGTGGTTGGCGCCTCAGCGCAAGAAATTGCGTTGTCTGGCGAACGCATGGGTCTGCATACGCGTCTTTTGGGTACCACCGTTGCAAAAATGTCTGCAGGTCAGCGCCGGCGAACCGCATTAGCCATTTTGATTATTCGTCGTGCTTCATTGTGGCTACTTGATGAACCCCATGCAGGTCTCGATGCTGCAGGAAGAGATGAGATCGACAATATTTTGCGCGAAGCTACAAGTGCTGGAGCAACGGTCATTGTTGCGTCGCATGAGCTAGAGCGCGCTGGTGCGCTTGCTACACGCCGTATAGAAGTTGTTGGTGGAGCCATTGTGGAACGTGGTGCACAATGACACAGCACTCCACTTCAACAATGTCGGTTGCGCGAGCAATTGCCACTAAAGATTTGCGTATTGAATGGCGCAGCAAGGTGTTAGTAAACCAAGTGCTGCCTTTCGCAGGAATTGTGATGGTGCTTTTTGCTTTTGCACTTGACAACGATGGCATTTTGCAACGTGTTGCCCCCGGTCTTGTATGGCTTGCCGTTTTATTCTCTTCACTCATTATTGTTCAGCGCACATTTGCCATTGAGTCGGCAGACAATGCACTTGATGCAATCAAAGTTGCTGGCGTGTCGCCGGCAGGTGTGTTCTTAGGCAAGTCGGTGGCTCTTGTTGTACAACTGCTCCTTTTCGAATGCGTTCTTGTGTTGTTGTCGTTGGTGCTCTATCAGGTGCAGTTGTCGTGGGGCGGAGCAGTGCTTCTCGTCACAGTAAGTTTCTTGGCAAATACCGGAATTGCTGCGATGGGGGCGTTGTACGGGGGTTTAGGTGCGGCGGCAAAAGGTCGCGAAACCCTCTTGCCGTTGTTGTTATTGCCCGCCGTGGCTCCTGTTCTCATTGCGGCGACCCGAGCCACAGAGTCGGCATTCGGGGTCAGTGGCGCCACACTTGGCGAAGGATGGCCTTGGGCGGCATTGCTCGCTGTATTTGGCGCACTCTTTGGTTTTGGTGGAACACTTGCCTTTGGAGTGCTCACCGAAGAGTGAGAGATAGTCAAAAGCAACTAACTTCAGATGAGAACACATAGAGCAAAATGAACAGCATTCACCCCTTCCCCTCACCAGTAGACACACCAACGGGCACCCGTGCTTCTCGGGGGCTCGGAATTGTTGTTTTCCTCGGCATGGTGTTCCTCACCTTGCTCGGGCTGTTCTTCACCGATGAAGACGTGGTTCAGGGAAGCACAGTGCGCCTCATGTACATTCACGTGCCTACGGCGTGGGTGGCATACCTTGCATTTATCGTTACCGCTGTTACGTCGGCAATGTACATGTGGGGCAAACAACATTCCCTCACCTTCGACCGCATCGCAGGCGCATCTGCCGAAGTGGGCGTCATATTTATGGGTCTCTGTTTGGTGACTGGCAGCTTGTGGGGCCGGATCACCTGGGGAACCTATTGGCAGTGGGACCCGCGGCTCACCACCACAGCTTTCTTGTTTGTTACTTATGTTGGCTACCTAGCAGTGCGCGACCTGGGCGGCAGCCATCACCAGCGTGCAAAGCGCAGTGGTGTGGTCGCACTACTCGCTGTACTGGAAATTCCACTTGTGCATTTCAGTGTGGTTTTATGGCGTTCGTTACATCAAGAGGCTTCGGTTCTGCAACCCAATGGCGATGTCACCATGGATGGCCTCATGTTGTTTTCCTTGTTGTTCGGAGTAGCAGTGTTTACCCTGCTGTTTTCATGGATGGTTCTTCATCGTCAACGCGTGCTTGCACTTGCCGATGCAATAGAAGATGGTGGTTTGGAAACTGCTTTGCAAGAGCGACGAAATGAGGCGAACTAATGGACCATGTCAGTTTCATTGTTGGCGGATACGTAGTTACCTTTATTGCCGTAGGTGCATATGTTTTGCGCATGTTTCGCCAGGCACGCAAGATCAATGGCGCAATGGCCGAGAGTGACAAACCATGGCGCTAGATGACGATTCGCTGAACCTCGCTCCGCGAGAAGCCGTGCCCGCAGCAGAATCTGTGCGTTCGCAAAAACGACGTTGGAAACCTGCCTTACTGCTCGTAGTCATTCTTGTATTTGGCGGAGTAGTAGTAACGAAGTTTCTTTCTTCAGCTATTGACTACTACTGCAATGTTGACGAGGTAGGAGTTCTGAGCGGATGTGAAGGAACGCGCCGTTTGCGAGTTCAAGGTGCTGTAGACGAAGGCAGTTTAAAAAAAGCGGCGGGAATGACTATTTTTTCTATGTCGTTCAATAAAGAAACTCTCGATGTGCGATACGACGGTGACCCAGGTGGCGTGTTTCAAGAATGCATTCCGGTCGTTGCTCACGGCCGAATGGTAAATGGGGTTTTTCTGAGTGACCGCATTGAAGTCAAACATTCAAATGCGTACTCCACGGAAAATAAAGATCGCATAGATAAATCCGAGGCTGCTGCGTGTTCTCTGCCGAAACTTTAGATCTAGCGGTCAACCAAGGTCTTGCAGGGCCTTTGGGTCGTGCCGCACTGCTCGTTGGAATCATCGCATCGGCATTTGGTGCCGTTGCATCTATTTACACCGCCCGCGAGTCATTGCATGATGGAGAGGCTCGCACGGCACGCCTGATTCCTCGGTTTGCCGCCCTTGCTTTGTTGGCAGCTTTTGCTGCGATGACGGCAATGGAATACGCAATGATCACGCGAGATTTTTCTTTGAAGTATGTGCAAGAGCACGGCTCACGTTCTACTCCGGCGTTGTACAACTTCACAGCAGTGTGGAGCGCCTTAGAAGGTTCAATTTTGCTTTGGGTGCTTGCACTTGCGCTGTCATGTGCAGTTGTGGTGTGGCGGTATCGTAAAAAACTCAGTGATCCACTCATTGCGTGGGCCATGGCCGTGATGTTTATTGTTCTGGCATTTTTCTTCTTGCTCAGCTTTGCTCCGGCAAACCCATTTGGAGTGGGCGCTGCTGGCGTTACTGACGGGCCAGGACCAAACCCACTTCTGCAAAATCACATTTTGGTTCTTTTCCATCCACCCATTTTGTATTTGGGCTACGTGGGCTTCACCATCCCGTTTGCCTTTGCTATTGCAGCTCTTGTTACTGGGCGCGTGGGTGAAGGCTGGCTCATTGAAACGCGACGGTGGACCCTGTGTGCATGGGGCCTGCTCTCCTTCGGCATCATCTTGGGTGGCTGGTGGAGCTACGAAGTGCTTGGTTGGAGCGGTGTGTGGGCATGGGACCCCGTAGAAAACGCAAGTTTCTTGCCGTGGCTCACGGGAACTGCATATATCCATTCGGTGCTTGTGCAAGAACGCCGTGGCATGTTGCGTGTGTGGAACCTGTCGCTACTTCTTGCAACATTTAGTCTCACCATTCTCGGAACATTCCTCACGCGTTCTGGAGTGTTGAACAGTGTTCACGCATTTAGTGAAAGTGATATTGGCAAGTACCTCATTATCTTTTTCGGAGTCATAGTTGCCGTTTCGCTGTGGCTTATTGCATGGCGTGGCGATTCTCTGCGCTCTCCAGGAAGTATCGACTCACCTGTTTCGCGTGAAGGCGCATTTCTTGCCAACAATGTTTTGTTCGCACTATTTGCATTTGTAGTGCTGTTAGGAACCGTGTTTCCACTTGTCATTGAGGCGTTGCAGAACCGACAAATTGTTGTTGGCGAACCATTCTTTGATCAACTCTCAACGCCCATTGGCATTGCGTTGCTTGCCATGATGTCAATTGCGCCTGTTCTGCCTTGGCGTAAAGCGTCGGAAGAAGTTTTACGCCAGCGACTTTTTTGGCCAGCGTGGTGTGGCATCGGCACGTTAGTGGTGTCGCTGCTTGTTGGAGCCGACGGGTTGGCCGCACTTTTAACATTTACTTTGGGT
>CAIOHI010000051.1 GCA_903858075.1 uncultured Actinomycetes bacterium | reverse complement strand
CGAAACTGATGTCGAAACCTGTCAGCCCCAGTGATGAGTATGTATTACGTAGTGTGCTCTTTTCTGATGCACGTGGTCATTGTAGGCCAAGTAAATGCAGTTCAGAACGAAGATTTGGGCTTTAGTAACCCTTATTTTTCCTGCCAAGTTCGCGTTGCATTTCACGCTTCACATCACGTTCTGCAATGGCCTGGCGCTTGTCGGCATGCTTGCGTCCTTGGGCGAGTGCGAGTTCTACTTTCACGCGGCCATCACGCAAGATGAAACTGAGTGGCACAAGCGTGAGGCGATCTTTCATGATGCTCTCGCGAAAACGACGAATTTCTGTGGCGTGCAAGAGCAACTTGCGCGGGCGGTTGGGGTCGTGTGCACCCACGCCAACGGCGAAGCGGTACGGGGCAATGTGTACGCCTTCAAGCCAAACTTCATGGTTCGTGACACGAGCGTAGGTATCGGCTAGTTGCACCTGGCCGGAGCGCAAACTTTTTACTTCACTGCCAACAAGCACAATACCGGCTTCCACCACATCGATAATGGTGAAGTCATGGCGAGCTTTGCGGTTGCTCGCAAGAATGGTTTGGCCTGCCTGTTTCATAGAAGTGTGATCAGACTACCGATAAGCCAAGCGCTGCGATTTCAGCTGCTGCTTTTGTGCAGGCGTCTACAAGTTCGTGCATGCGTTGTGGGGTGAGGCGAATGCTGGGGCCCTGTATGCCAAGGGCGTAGTTGGAGTATTGAGCAGATTGCTCAAGAGCCAATACTGGTACGGCAATTCCGTTGGCTCCGTCGTATCGCTCGCCGGTGTTCATTGCGAATTTCTGCGTCTTGACTTGTTCAATATGGGCAGTGAGATCTTTCACCGAAGTGATGGTGTTCTCTGTGTATTTTTCTAGTTGTTGAATTGCCTGAGGTTTTCCTTCTGCGCTGAAGGCAAGAAGCACCTTTCCCATTGCAGACGCATGGAGAGAAAGTTCGCTTCCCGATAAATGGTCAACGCGAAGCGCCTGTGAAGAATGCTTTTGCGCAACTACGTGTGCGGTGCCATTGTGCAAAACAGCAAAGCTGGTTGATTCGCCTGTGGCGGCGCAGAGACGTTGCAAGATGGGTTGCACACTTTCTAAGCCAATAGACGAGAGGTACTTGCGCCCGAGCACTCCAGACAATGGGCCAAGTTGGTAGCGCTCGGTGACGGGGTCTTGTGTAACAAGATGCGTATCGACCAAAGTGCGAATGATGCGGTGAGTGGTGCTGGGGCTTAAGTGCACTTCTTGGGCAATGGTCTTTAACGCGAGGCCAGGGTGAGTGGCGTCGGCATCGGCTGGTGTGTCGGCCAGAACGCGCAATATGGAAACGGCCCGCTCAATGGAGTGCACGCCTGAGGAGGGCTGAGCGTCGGACGTCATACGACATATTGCCAAGGATCTCGTTATTTTCCGCTGATGTTGCTATTCCCGATAAATATGACTAGGTTTGTCAACAATAAGAAACGGAATGTAATTCCGTATTACGGAATTAGAGAAACATGCGAATGTTGAAACAGGCGAATATCAAGAAAGGAGTGCGAGTTCTGCTCCTCGTCGTTGCTGCCGTTGGTTCGTTGGGGGCATGTTCAGGGCAGGCGAGTGCCGGGGTGTCTTCTGGTGGCACATCACAAAAGATTCGTATTGGCTATTTCGCCAATGTCACCCATGCAGCAGCGTTGGTAGGGGTGCAATCGAAGCTTTTTGAAAAGTATTTTGCTGCCGACAAAACCAAAGTTGAATTCGTTGTCTTTACCGCTGGTCCTGCAGTTATTGAAGCAATGAAGGGCGGTGCGATTGATGCCAGTTATATCGGTCCGAACCCAGCGTTAATGGGGTATGCAACGACAGGTGGAACGGCGTTGCGCATTGTTGCCGGTGCAACCCTTAATGGTGCACAACTAGTTGTTGAGAAATCAATAAATTCACTTTCCCAACTAGTGGGGAAAACTATTTCAACACCGCAACTTGCTAATACGCAAGATGTTGCTGCGCGGTCGTATTTGAAAAGGCAAGGTTTCCCCACAAATATTTGGGGAGATGGAAAAATCAAAATTGTTCCCACAGATAACGCTTCAACCTTAAATTTATTCAAGGAAAGAAAAATTGCTGGTGCATGGGCCCCTGAACCATGGGCGTCTCGATTAGTGCATGAAGGCAATGGGAAAGTTCTGCTTGATGAGAAAAATATCTGGCCTCAGCAGCGTTTTATTACCACCAGCCTGATTATTGGAACTCAGTTTCTCAGCAAGTATCCACAGACGGCAGAGACTTTAGTAAGAGCGCATGTCGCTGTTACCGAGATGCTTCAGCAGCCTAAAAATGCAGTGCAGGTGAAGGAGTTTGTTCAGTCTGGGCTACTGCAGGCCACTGGTAAAACGCTTGCCAGTAAAACACTCGATAGGGCATTAGGAAATGTGATCTTTAGTAATGATCCTTTGGCGCAAGGGCTGAAGGAAAACATCGCAACTGCTCAGGCGGTTGGCCTTTTACGCAACCCTTCAGACAAATTTAAGAATATTTATGACCTCAGAATTCTCAACAAGGTTCTTGCAGGAACCAATCAGCAAACAAAAAAGTATGACGCTTTAGATTTCGGAGTGGATTAATGATTACGACAGATAGGTCTGTGTCGCTAGACATCAATGGAATGTCGAAGCGCTTCTCGGGAGATGCTTCGATAGTTCTTGACAACATCTCTCTTTCCATTGCGGAAGGGGAGTTTGTCTGTTTGCTTGGCGCAAGTGGGTGTGGAAAAACTACTTTGCTGAATCTCATTGCTGGTCTAGATGTGCCAACAAGTGGAACCATTTCGGCAACTGGTCGCACCTCGCTTATTTTCCAAGAGCCAGCTCTATTTCCTTGGCTCACAGCGGGGAAAAATATCGAGTTGGCATTAAGAGCGAGTGGTGTAGAGCGTGCGCAGCGCAAAGAGAAAGCTCAAGAGCTGTTGCATCTTGTGCATCTTGATAAGTCGTACGACCAGCGCCCGCATGAACTTTCGGGT
>CAIOHI010000050.1 GCA_903858075.1 uncultured Actinomycetes bacterium | reverse complement strand
GACGTCATGACCGGCTTCCCATTCAACGTGCGCTGGCCAAAAGTCATTGGCATCAAGCTCACCGGCACGCTTTCAGGCTGGTCGAGTCCGAAAGACGTCATTTTGGAAGTTGCACGCGTACTCACCGTTGAAGGTGGCACAGGTGCAATTGTTGAATACTTCGGCGACGGAGCCGACTCCATTTCCGCAACGGGCAAAGCAACTATTTGCAACATGGGTGCCGAAATTGGCGCAACGTGTTCAGTGTTTTCTTACGACCAGCACATGGCGAAATATCTTCAGGCAACAGGTCGTGCCGACATTGCCGCAGCAGCCGACAAAGTTGCGAGCGAACTGCGCCCCGACGATGGCGCACAATACGACCAACTCATTGAGATTGATCTCAACTCACTGAAGCCACTCATTAACGGACCTCACTCACCAGACCGCGCACACAAAGTTGGTGCAGGTGTTGGTGATGCTGCCCGCGAAAACAGCTGGCCACTTGAAGTTTCTGCAGCACTCATCGGTAGCTGCACCAACTCTTCATACGAAGACATCACTCGTGCAGCATCGGTTGCACGCCAAGCTGCAGCGCGTGGCTTACGCGCAAAAACCGAGTTGCTCATTTCTCCGGGGTCTGAACAAATTCGCGCCACCATTGAACGCGACGGGCTCTTGGCAGACCTTGAAGCAATTGGTGCAACTGTTCTTGCAAACGCGTGTGGCCCATGCATTGGTCAGTGGGAACGCCATGCCGATGTCACTGCAAAACCAAACAGCATTGTGAACTCATTCAACCGCAACTTCCCGAAGCGCAACGACGGTTCAGCAAACACATTGTCGTTTGTAACAAGCCCAGACACAGTTATTGCCATTGCATTGGCGGGCCGCCTCGACTTCGACCCAACGGTTGACACCATTACCGCACCGGACGGCACCGAAGTATTGCTTGCCGCACCAGTTGGTGAAGTTCTTCCTGCAAATGGTTACGACCCAGGCGTTGACACCTTCACACAACCACCAGAAGATGGCAGCAAAATTACTGTTGCAGTGAGCCCAACATCAGACCGCTTACAACTACTCGAGCCTTTCACTGCATGGAACGGTTCCGACTACATCGATCTTCCTGTGCTCATGAAAGCAAAGGGCAAGTGCACCACCGACCATATTTCTGCAGCAGGAAAATGGCTCACCTATCGTGGTCACTTGGAAAACATTTCTGGCAACTTGTTCATTGGTGCAATTAATGCATTCAACGGTGCAACAGGCGAAGGCAAAGATCTCACCGATGGTGGCACGCGCCTCTACCCAGAAATTGCAAAGCGTTATTCGCAAGCCGGCATTTCATGGTGTGCAATTGGCGACCAAAACTACGGTGAAGGTTCATCACGTGAACACGCAGCAATGGAACCACGCTTCCGTGGTGGCGTAGTTATTTTCGCCCGCTCGTTTGCTCGCATTCACGAAACAAACTTGAAGAAGCAAGGTCTTGTTCCACTCACATTCTCCGACCCTGCAACATACGAACTCATCGCCGAAGACGACCGCATTAGCGTGATGGGTCTTCCACCAGTTCCCGACAAGCCCATCACATGTCGCATCACGAAGTCCGATGGTTCCACTGTTGACTTCGAAGCAAAGCACACCTTTAGCCCCGAGCAAGTGGAATGGTTTAAAGCTGGTTCTGCGCTCAACATCGTGCGCCAAAACCTCGCCAAGAAATAGAACCCCACCCGGTATATGGGAGAGGCCTCACGCGGGGGGCGTGAGGCCTCTCAACCAAGGAACCCGATGGTGGGGGACCATCGATGGGTTCTTCACGAATCGGTCTTGGGGGAAGTCCGATTCGCTTGTTGGATATATATTGCCTCATTTCTGGATATAACACAAGGCGAACGACAAGATACTTGATATCTTTTTTTGTGATGGAACTTCGCCAACTCACCAGCCTCCTGGCAATCGCTGACCACGGTTCGTTTTCCGCCGCAGCAAAGTCCCTTGGCACCGTGCAATCCAATGTTTCAGCGCATATTTCGCGGCTAGAAAAGGACTTAGGTACCACCCTCATCGACCGTCACAGCGGCCAACTCACCGACGAGGGGCTTGCCGTTGCCGAACGCGCCCGACGCATCGTGCATGAAATGGACGACATCGCCTCAGACATCAAAGCCCGTGACGAAGAAATCAGAGGGGAAACACGCCTCGGAGTGCTCGGCACCACCGCACGCTGGTTCATGCCGCGCCTCCTCACCTCGCTCTCGCACACACACCCAGGCATTCGCACCATTGTTCACGAGGGCAGCACATCGTCGTTGCTACCTCGTCTTGCCAATGGCACCATCGACGCAGCCATTGTTCACTTGCCCGTTGACGACCCTGAACTGATGACACAACCACTCTTCGCCGAAGACATGCTGCTTCTCGCCCATTCAAAACATGTTCTTGCCTCTTACGAGACCATCTCACTCACAGAACTTGCCGCATTCCCACTGTTATTGCCACCGCGCAGCACTGCATTTCGCCGCATCGTCGACCGTGCCGCGGCGAACAAAGGCGTGGCATTGCAGGCCCAGGCAGAAATTGACGGCGTGCGACTACTTGCTTCGCTCGCCTTTGAAGGATTCGGTGCGGCCATTGTTCCAGCGAGTGCAATTCCTGGTTGGCTGAAAGGTGACTTCGTTCGCATTGCAGTTCCCGAGCTTCCGCGCCGCGTGGTGGGCTGGGCCCAACGTCGACGCCCACAGCCCAACCGTGCCACGCGTGCCACTCTTTTAGAAGCGCAAGCAGTCATCGAGAAATATGGCACACGTCAACCTGGCGTGCATGTTGGCCGTGGTGCATTTCCGCTTGCGAGAATCACTGACCCGCGCGCCTAGTGTTAACGCTGTCATGACACTTGCGAATGAATATGCACCTTCCATTGACCTCGTGAAGTCGGTACGTGGTGCCGCACGAGCAGATATTCGCGTACTCAATACTTTCAATCCAGACTCCCCTCGTCGCGTGGTCTGGATCAACATTGAAGAAGAAGTACGCCGTGGCGCATTGTCTGCCGATGCATGTTTAGTCATCGAAACTGCAGCAACCGTTGCTTGCGATAAGCGTTACCCGCTTGTCATGAGCCTTGGTTCATCGGGTGCCGACATTGTTGAAGGCATTGCCGCACTTCATGGTTGGGGTACTGCAGCCCGAGCACTTGCTCGCTGCTCTGGCATTATTCCCACCATTCATATGGTGACTGGGCCAGCAGTGTCGGGGCCGGCACTTCTCATTGGGCTCGCCGATTTTGTAGTGATGACCGAAGATGCCTACGCATTTGTTTCAGGGCCAACCATGGTTGCTGAATTCACTGGCGAAACCGTGAGTAATGAAGAACTCGGCGGTGCAGTAATACATGCTCGCGCAAGTGGCGTTGCATCACTCGTTGTAGCAAATGTTGAAGCGGCTCACTTAGCAGTAGAACAAATTCTCAGTTACTTGCCAAACAGTGTCGATGAACTTCCCGAAATGGTAGAGACCGACGACCCGTTCGACCGCCTCACCCCAGAAGCAGGCGACCTCATCCCTGCCACTTCTACTGGTTCATACGATGTGCGCAAGGTCATTTCTGCTCTCGTTGATGATGGCGAATATTTTGAACTTCGCGCCCGGTGGGCAGCAAACGTAGTCACCACCTTTGCTCGTATCGATGGTCGCGTAATAGGCATCGTCGCCAACCAACCCGTTGTACTTGCCGGCACTCTCGACAGTCCTGCCAGCCAGAAAGCCGCCCGATTCGTGGCCTTCTGCGACGCCTTCAACATTCCCCTCATCACCTTGGTCGACACCCCGGGTTTCTACCCAGGTAAAGACTTGGAATGGCGCGGCATGATTCGCCACGGCGCTCAGCTTGTGTTTGCCTACGCTCGCGCTTCCGTGCCGCGTATTTGCATTATTTTGCGCAAGTCATATGGTGGCGCATACATCGTGATGGACTCCAAAAACATGGGCAACGACGTGTGCCTTGCCTGGCCATGGGCCGAGCTCGCAGTAATGGGCGCTGGGCAAGCCGCCGCCATTTTGCAACGTAGAGCCACACCAGAAGAACGAGCAGCTTTCGAAGCCGACTATTCGGAACGACTACTCAACCCCTACATCGCAGCCGAACGTGGGCTCGTCGACGGGGTCATTGAGCCTGCCGACACACGGCGTGAAATTGCATCGGCTTTGCGCGCCCTCGAGCACAAGCGCGAGCGCCTCCAAGCTCGCAAACACGACAACACTCCCCTGTAATTACCCGCACGAGGGTTCTCCCATTGTGAGCCAAGGGGTCGGGTGCTCTATTCTTTCCCTCGGGGAGGAAGCCCCTAATACCTAACTTAAGGAGTTCACAGATGGCCGATACCATCACGCTCATCGACGATCGCACTGGGAAAACAGTCACAGTTGCAATCAACGACGGAGTATTCAACTCGTCAGCTCTTCGCGAGCTCGACCCCGATCTACGTATGTACGACCCGGCATTCCTCAGCACCGCTGCATGCTCATCGTCCATTACCTATCTCGATGGAGAAGCTGGTATTTTGCGATACCGCGGTTACCCCATTGAGCAGTTAGCTGAAAAAAGCACATTTCTTGAAGTCGCCTATTTGTTGTTGAATGGCGAGCTTCCCACATCAGACGAGCTAGACGAGTGGGCCTTCGATGTCACCCATCACACCTTCATTCACGAAAACATGCGTAAGCGTTTCGTTGATGGTTTCCACTACGACGCACACCCCATGGGCATGTTCGTTTCTTCGGTCGCAGCTCTTGGCACTTTTTATCCTGATGCAAAAGACATTTTCAATAAACAATCTCTCGATCGCCAAACGCTGCGTCTCATTGCCAAGGTTCCCACACTGGCCGCAATGGCATACCGCTTCAGCATGGGTCTCCCCTTTGTTTACCCCGATAACTCGTTGTCGTACAGTGAAAACTTCTTGAACATGATGTTCAAGGTGGGCGACGATTACAAGGTCAACCCAGTTCTTGCGCGCGCGATGGATCTTCTCTTTATTTTGCATGCCGACCACGAACAGAACTGCGGCACCACCGCAATGCGCGTCGTTGCATCGTCTCAGTCAGACCCTTATTCTGCTGCTGCAGGAGCCGCTTCGGCCCTCTACGGCCCACTCCACGGTGGCGCTAATGAAGCCGTGCTCCATATGCTCCGGGAAATTGGCACCTTAGAGAACGTCCCGGCATTCGTGCAGTCAGTTAAAGACGGCAATGGCAAGCTCATGGGCTTCGGACACCGCGTATATAAAAACTACGACCCACGCGCCACCATTATTAAAAAAGCCGCTTATGAGGTTTTTGAAGTAACAGGAAAGAACCCGTTGCTCGACATAGCACTCAAGCTTGAGCAAACTGCTGTGGAAGATGAATACTTCATCTCACGCAAGTTGTACCCGAATGTTGACTTCTATTCGGGGCTCATCTACGAAGCACTTGGTTTCCCAGCAGAGATGTTCACCGTGTTGTTTGCCATTCCGCGAACTGTAGGTTGGCTCACTCATTACGCAGAGTTGCTCTCCGACAAAGAGCAAAAGATCAGCCGTCCACGCCAGCGCTATACAGGTGCTAGCGAGCGGAACTACACAAAAATTGAAGCTCGCTAACGCGAGATTTCAATAACTATCTTTCCGGCATTGGCATTTTTTGCCATGTGCTCATGAGCAATTGCAATGTCGGAAAACTCATAGCGCGAGTCAATAACGGGCTTCAGTGCACCTGTTATAAATAGCGGCAGCATTTCAGCTGCGAAGCGTTGACTAATAGCAATTTTCTCATCGAGTGGCCGCGCCCGCAGCACCGTTCCTACAAGTCGCGCCCGCTTAAACATGAGCCCGCCTAGGTTCATCGCTGGTGGTGGGCCTGCCATGGTTCCTACTTGAACAATGCAGCCCTTCAATGCGAGCGACGCAATATTGCGGTCAACATAGTCGCCGCCAATGACATCGAGAATGGTGTCGACACCTTTGCCATTCGTGAACTTCTTTACTTCTTCCACGAAATCTTGAGTGGAATAATCGACAACAAGATCGGCACCTAAGTTTTTGCAGGCTTGCACTTTTCCGGTGGAACACGTCACGACCACTCGTGCACCAATGGCTTTACAAATTTGAATTCCGGCCGTACCAACGCCCGATGCACCAGCGTGCACCAATGCAATACGCCCACTGGTAAGACCGCCTTGAACAACAAGTGCGTCCCACGCGGTAATAAACACTTCAGGTATCGCTGCTGCATCGTTTACCGAAATGTTCGACGGCACGCGCATTGCCTGACGTTCGTGCACTACCAAGTACTCGGCATAACCACCGCCACTCACAATGCCCATGACGGCATCACCAACGGCATGTTCACGCACTCGGCTACCAATTGCGGTTACTACTCCAGCAAATTCGAGACCAGGAACATCGTGTTCTACTGGGCTCGGGTTGGGGTACAACCCCATGCGCTGCATGAGGTCTGCCCTATTCAACGCCGTTGCCCGTACCGCAACCAACACTTCTTCAGCATCGGGTTGCGGTACGGGAATATCGGCAAAGCGCAGCACTTCTGGCCCGCCAAACTCGGTGAGCACGACTGCGCGCATGACGGTTAGGCCATCTTCT
>CAIOHI010000049.1 GCA_903858075.1 uncultured Actinomycetes bacterium | reverse complement strand
CCCGTTTGCGGTTATCAACGTTTCATCGGTGTACACGTAGTCAATGAGCGGGTCGCTCTCAAACTTCGCCACCACTTCAGCCAGCGCATCGGGCTCCAACACGTCGTCGTTGTCGAGCAATGCCACAAACTCACCCGTGGCCATGGCCAACCCGTCATTCGACGCCGCAACAATGCCACCATTTTCAGCGCGGTACGCCACACGAATGCGGTCGTCAATGGCAGCCGCCCGCTCCATTACTTTGCGGGCATTCGCATCGGGCGACTTGTCGTCGACCAACAAGAGTTCCCAGTTGCTATAGGTCTGTGCCAACACCGAGGCAATGCATTCCTCAAGGTCGCGCTGCTTCGGGTTGTACACCGGTGTGACCACCGAAATGAGAGGGCCCACGCCTTACATGCCCCGCCGGCGCAACTTCGCCATTGCCCACTGCGCGATATGTATAGGAAAGAGCACCACTCGCCCCACCCGCCAGGTGTAACTGCGGTACACGCGGTCGAGCCGGCGCTTCATGATGATGTGCTCACGCTCCAGAAACTTCACTTTCAAACGCAGGTCGGCAGCCTCAGCTGCTTGCTCACGCGCATACGCCCGCACAGTGTTCAGGTCTTCAGGCGAATCGGGCATACACCGAGTGTAGAAGGAGCGATATGGCCCAACGGGGCTAAAGTATGAGGTCTCTACTCGCGCGAGTGGCGAAATGGCAGACGCGCTGGCTTCAGGTGCCAGTGTTCGTAAGGACGTGGGGGTTCGAGTCCCCCCTCGCGCACTATCTCAATAGATTTCACGAGTTAGTCAATGTTCAGAACCTTGAAATTTTTTCACCCATTTATTAGCGTTCTTGGGCATGCAGGTTCTGCACCGCGAAAAATCCATTGGTCTCACAATGGCGGTACTACTCATATCTGCCGCCGCCATCCTCGTCGAAACTGTCACTCAACCTTCACGAGTGGCACATGCTGCCCAGGTCAATAGCTATTCAACCTTTGCCACGGTTTCCTACGACGCTGGTGCATGCGGAGCCGACGACACTGCAGGTGTGGTGGCAAGCCCTGGCATTAAGAAAATTCTGAAGGTATCCAACACAGAAATTTATGTTGCGGGCTGCTTTACCAACTTCGCTGGAGTTGCAACTGCAGATTACGTAGCAAAGTGGGATGGCACTGCGTGGTCGGGTCTCGGTGCCAGTGGCGACATCAGCGCAATTGTGCATGACATGGTGATGTACAAGGGTGACCTACACATCGCCGGAGAATTTAACGACGCTGGCGGCGATGTCACCGCAGACATGGTTGCCAAATGGTCGGGCAGTGCATGGGTGGGGTTGCGCGTAGCAGCCGGAACTAATGCAAACTTCGGAGTGGGCAGCCCTCGAGATCTAGCGGGCGACTACGCAGCAGCTCTCAAAGTGCAAGAAAATAATGCGGGCACTAGCGACGACATGTTGCTCGTTGGCGGAAAGTTTAGTAACGGCATCAACAATGGCACCAGTGGCGTTCAATTTTCCTTCACAAGAAACATCGCAACTTGGAACAGCACAACTTGGGGGAGTATCGACACCGACTCACAACCGTTTCTTGATTCCGTAGTGGCTGAATACGTGGTGCACGACATTGAAGTGGTGGGCACATCTATTTATGTCAGTGGTTACCGCAATGCAACATGTAGTTCTTCATCGACAAACAGGAAGAACGCATTTCATAAATTTGACGGCACCACATGGACCAAACCCATTTCCAACATTGATTGTGCATTCTTCGGATCTGGTTTTGGCATTTACACAATGGAAGTGGTGGGTACAGACATTTATGTCGGCGGTACATTCACTTCGCTTGCTTTTGTTGCAAGTCATCTCGGTGTGTTTAACACCACAGCGAGTACGTTCTCCGAATTCAATAGTTTCAGTGCCCAATTCGGAACTGGTGCTGTAGTCAGGTCTATTAACGCAGTCGGTTCACAGATATTTGTTGCGGGATCTTTTCCCGGCGCATTTGGTACGTCGGGTGGAGTTGCGCGATGGACGGGAAGTTCGTGGCAAGGAATTGGTCGCAACGCGCCATCTGTTGTTAACGCCATTGTGGGCGATGCGCTCTACAACGGCACAGACAGCAGACTGCTCATTGGTGCTGCCGGAGTAAATATTGGTGGTGTAGCTGCTGCCGATGGCTTTGCTGCTCTCAATGTGTCTTCCGTGTCAACGTTAGATGCGCTTTCTGCTGACGTAGGAACTCTCACACCCTCTTTTGACCCCGCAGTAACAAGCTATTCACTTACTATTCCCAATGCTTCGGTATCGGTGACCTTCACTGCAATGGCAAGTGCATCTGGTGCAGCTATTAAACGCACTAATGGATCGGGAACTATTGCGATGTCATCAGATACTGAAGTTCTCACTGTTGCTGAAGGAGCAACGGAGAATATTTCCTTCGCCGTCAACTCCGTATCGGGAAGTCCTACCATCACATATGCCATTGCTGTCACGCGGTCGGCGGCGGCTCCGCCTACGGCAGCCCCAACAACAGCTGCGCCAACAACAGCGGCTCCCACCACTTCTCCGCCAGTCACAACAGCCACAACGGCTGCACCTGTTGCAACCGCCGCCGCATCAACATCGGTTGCTTCTGCCACAACAGTGAGTTCTCTCGTAACAATTGCACCATTAACCACTATTGCGGTGTCTCAGCCAGTGGTGTCGGCCACAAAAGCAGCAACGGCCACTTCACTTGCGAAGTTTGCAAAGGTCACCGTCCCTG
>CAIOHI010000048.1 GCA_903858075.1 uncultured Actinomycetes bacterium | reverse complement strand
TACATATTCTGGGTCAACACCACCCGTAAAACCATCAATCCACCATTGCGCATGATCTTCCCATGAATATTGTGCAGGTTGGTTCAATGGATGCTCATCTCGCTATGTAGGGGTATCGCTGCTGTCTCCGTGAATTTTTTGGAATATTGCCAAGGCAACAGCGTCAGGCAACCACGGTAATGCCTGCAATTGGTCAAGTGGCGCTTCCTTCACCGCTTTCAATGTGCCGAGCTCTTTCACGAGCCGTGTGCGACGCGACTCACCTAGGCCCGCAATTCCATCGAGCACGCTTTCTTTCATTCGCTTATCGCGAAGCTCTCTGTGGAAAGAGTTAGCGAACCGGTGAGCTTCGTCACGAATACGCTGCAACATGTACAGCGCTTCGCTACCCCGCGGAACATTTACAGGGTGCAACTGCCCTGGTATGAATACCTCTTCAAACTTCTTAGCCAAAGAAGCAACGGGAATTTCATCTTCGAGCCCAAGCTCTTTCACCACTTCAATGGCTACAGATAATTGACCTTTTCCGCCGTCAACAAGAAGCAGTTGAGGAGGGTATGCAAAGCGTCCTGGTTTATCGCCAGTTGGTTCATCGCGTTCAGCAATGTAAGCACTTAAGCGACGGGTCAACACTTCCCTCATGGCTGCGTAGTCGTCGTTGCCTTCTACGGTTTTAATTTTGAATCGCCGATATTCACGCTTGGCAGGCAGCCCATCTTCGAGCACCACCATTGACCCCACGTAGTCGGTGCCATGCAAGTGGGCCATGTCGTAGCACTCAATGCGCAAGGGTGCTTCAGGTAGACGCAAGAGATCTTGTATTTCGCTCAGCGCCTTGCTGCGCGCGTTGTGGTCGCTCGCCCGCTTCATACGTTGTCGTGTGAACTCTTCGCGGGCGTTCATGGTCACGGTTTCGTGAAGCGACCGCTTGTCACCACGTTGAGGAATGCGAATATCGACTGCACTTCCCCGCATGCCACATAACCATTCGGTGTAGGTGTCCATGTCGTCTGGCAAATACGGAACCAATACCGATTTCGGGTAGCCCATGGCGGGTTCGTCTCCGTAGAGGTTCTCCAAAATTCTGTTAAGAAACTCGCCAGGATTGAGATCTTCAACTTTGTCGACCATGAATCCGCGTCGCCCAACCACTCGACCATGGCGCACATAGAAGACCTGCACAGATGCTTCTAGGTCATCGTCAAATATTCCGATGACGTCAACACTGTCGTTGTTGTCGCCAACAACTTGTTGTTTTTCCGTTGCCCGCTTCACCGCGGCAAGACGATCGCGTAAACGTGCTGCTTTTTCGAAATCTAAAGCACTAGAAGCTTCACGCATAGCGACTTCTAGATCTTTAAGGATCCCATCTGCATCGCCGTTCAGCACATCTGTCAGGCCACGGACAAACACTTGGTATTCGTCTGACGACACTTCGTTGACGCATGGCCCCGAGCACTTCTCAATATGAAACAAAAGACACGGGCGTCCCAAGCGCTCATGTTCCTTAAACTTTGAGGGAGCACAAGTACGTACAGGGAAAGTGCGCAACAGCAAGTCGAGCGTTTCACGAATGGCGTATGCATGAGGGTAGGGGCCG
Organism: uncultured Actinomycetes bacterium; assembly: GCA_903858075.1. Classification (GTDB taxonomy): domain Bacteria; phylum Actinomycetota; class Acidimicrobiia; order Acidimicrobiales; family Ilumatobacteraceae; genus F1-20-MAGs119. The sequence goes on along the minus strand of CAIOHI010000048.1, from coordinate 7,658 downwards.
AAGTACTTGGTTCCTTTACGCTTTCTTCCTCGCATCACTACCGCTCGTGGCCATTCTTCATCGAGCGTCAACGCTAAAAATGGGTAGCTTTTATCGTCACGCAGACGAATGTTGAAACGCGGTCGATGCTCTTTGATGAGGTTGAACTCCAACATCAAGGCTTCTATCTCGTTACGCACCTCAATCCACTCCACCGTTGCCGCTGTGGCAACCATGGCTGCTGTACGCGTATGCAAGATGCGAGGGTCTTGGAAATAGTTCGACAACCGTTGACGCAGGTTTGCTGCTTTTCCTACGTAAATGACTTTGCCGTTTGCGTCACGAAATTGGTACGACCCCGGCGTTTCAGGAATGGAACCGGTAGGTGGTTTAGTAACCACGCATTACTTCTTTCGAGCAACTTTCGCTTTGGGTTCTAACGCCTTCGTTGTCTTCTTCTTCACAGCAGCAACCTTCGCAGGTTTTGGCACATCACCTTCAAGACCGAGCAACGGGCGCAGGAAGTGCCCTGTGTAGCTACCAGGGGTATTAGCCACTTCTTCTGGAGTGCCCTCTGCAATGACCAAGCCGCCACCCGAACCACCCTCGGGGCCAAGGTCAATGAGCCAGTCTGCAGTCTTAATAACATCGAGGTTGTGCTCAATAACCAGAACTGTGTTTCCCTGGTCAACGAGCCGTGACAACACTGTGAGTAGCCGACGGACGTCTTCAAAGTGCAAACCAGTAGTTGGTTCATCGAGAAGGTAAATGGTGTGGCCGGTGCTGCGCTTTGCAAGTTCACCAGCCAATTTCACACGCTGCGCTTCGCCACCCGACAATGTTGGGGCCGACTGACCAAGGCGAACGTATCCGAGCCCTACATCGACCAAGGTCTTCATGTGGCGACTAATGACGGGTTGATTATCGAAGAAGTCAACAGCCTCTGAGATGGGCATATTCAACACATCGGCGATGCTCTTGCCTTTGAACTGAATTTCAAGCGTGTCGCGGTTATACCGGGCGCCCTTACACACTTCACATGGCACATACACGTCTGGCAAGAAGTGCATTTCAATCTTAATTGTGCCGTCACCAGAGCACGCTTCACAGCGCCCACCGGCGACGTTGAAGCTAAAGCGCCCTGGTTGATACCCGCGAACCTTTGCTTCAGGGGTTGCAGCAAACAATTTACGAATGTTGTCAAACACTCCTGTGTAGGTAGCCGCGTTACTGCGAGGTGTACGACCAATTGGCGACTGATCCATATCAATCACTTTGTCAAGATGCTCAATACCATCGACCGACTTATGACGCCCTGGGGCATCTTTAGATTTATAGATCTTTTGCATTAATGCAGGCAGCAAAATGTCGCGCACCAATGTGCTCTTGCCGCTACCCGACACACCTGTGACCGCGACCAAACAGCCAAGTGGAAACTTCACATCAATGTTCTGCAAGTTGTGCTCGCGAGCACCGCGCACCACAATGTGTTCTTTGTTCGGTTGGCGTCGCACTTCAGGAACTGGAATAGAACGCTTCCCCGACAAATATTGACCGGTGATGGACTCGGTTACTTTTCCAATGCCCGACACTTGTCCGCTGTACACCACTTCACCACCGTGTTCACCGGCACCAGGGCCAATGTCGACAATCCAATCGCTTTCCCGAATGGTGTCTTCATCGTGTTCGACAACCAACACCGTGTTGCCGAGGTCTCGCAACCTAATAAGGGTTTCAATGAGTCGCTTATTGTCTCTTTGATGAAGGCCAATTGACGGCTCGTCGAGAACATACAAAGTGCCAACTAGACCCGAACCTATTTGGCTTGCCAAGCGAATACGTTGCGCTTCTCCGCCTGCGAGCGTTCCGGCATTGCGCATGAGCGAGAGGTAGTTCAACCCCACATCGAGAAGGAATCCGAGTCGCGCATTGACTTCTTTTGTTACACGCTCGGCAATCATTTTGTCTCTGTCGCTGAGCACCAATTCCTCAAGGAATTTCGCTGACTCGGCAATGGGCATTTCACAAACTTCAGAGATGCTCTTGTCGTTAATGGTTACAGCTAGAGACGAGGGCTTTAATCGAGCACCTTTACAGGCAGTGCAGGGAACTTCACGCATGTAGGTCTCGTATTGCTCACGTGACCAATCGCTTTCCGCCGCCTCATGTCGTCTCTTGATCCAAGGAATAACGCCTTCGTAATGAGTGTTGAAAGTACGCACGCGTCCGTAGCGATTTTTGTATTTAACAACCAGACCCTCTTCGACGCCGTTGAGCACAATGTTCTTTTGCTTGTCGTTGAGTTTTGCGAAGGGTTTTGTGAGCGGAATCTTGTATTTCTCGGCAACCGATTCAAGCATCCTGTTGAAGTATTGAGTATGCGCTGAACGCCAAGGCGCAATTGCGCTTTCCGTAATAGCGAGGTCGGTATTGGGAATCACCAAATCGGCGTCAACTTCAAACTTTGTTCCCAAGCCATCACAGTTTTCACATGCTCCATATGGAGAGTTAAACGAGAAGTTTCTTGGGGCGGGTTCGTCGAAACTATCGCCGCATTTTGGGCACGCAAGGTGCTGGCTGAAAGTAAGAATCTCGCTCTCATCACCCTTTACGCCCATCAACTCAATTTCGGCAACTCCTTCTGCAAGTCGCAGTGCAGTTTCCAAACTGTCGGTGAGGCGACGAGAAATGTTGTCTTTCTTCACCAAACGGTCAATGACCACTTCAATGGAGTGCTGCTCGTAGCGCGCCAAGCGCTTCTCTTGTTTCAGGAATTCCGAAATATCTACGAGTTCGCCATCGACTCTTGCTCGTACATAACCCTGCCCCGCAAGCTCACCTAGCAACGTGTCGTATTCACCTTTGCGGCCCCGAACAACAGGTGCGAGAACCTGGAAACGAGTGCCATCAGGCATTTGCAATACACGGTCAACAATTTGCTGCGGAGTTTGCCTCTTGAGTGCTGTTCCATCTTTCGGGCAATGCTGCACACCAATGCGGGCATACAACAACCGCAGGTAGTCGTACACCTCAGTGATGGTTCCCACAGTTGATCGAGGGTTACGTGAAGCCGACTTCTGGTCGATAGAGATGGCTGGAGACAAGCCCTCAATGTGATCTACATCTGGCTTATCCATCTGGCCGAGAAATTGTCGTGCATAAGCACTGAGGCTTTCAACGTATCTGCGCTGACCCTCTGCATAAATGGTGTCAAAGGCCAAGCTCGACTTACCCGAACCCGACAACCCTGTGAACACAATGAGTTTGTCGCGCGGTAGTTCGACGCTGACATTTTTCAAGTTGTGCTCGCGGGCACCTCTTACGATGATTTTGTCAGCCATTACAGCGAGATTACTTACATATGGGGAAGTTTGCTAACCCGCGTCGCGTAATTCCCGCTTCAGTTCATTGACCTCGTCACGCAAGCGCGCTGCATACTCAAAACGCAGGTCTCCCGCAGCCTCGTTCATCTCTTCTTCAAGGGTCTGAATGAGACGCAACATTTCCTGCTCGGGCAACGACCTCAATTCACGTTTTACCTTGTCGCGTTCTCGGTCTTTGCGCTGACCCTTACCCGGAACAGGCGCTCCACTGTCTGGACGCAACAAATGCAGAATGTCACCAACTGCTTTGCGAATGGTCTGAGGATTAATGCCACTGGCAAGGTTGTACGCAATTTGTCGTTCGCGGCGCCGTTGAGTTTCACCAATAGCTGCAGTCATTGCCTTGGTCATTTTGTCGGCATACATCACTACTTGGCCGTCCACATTTCGTGCAGCACGCCCAATCATTTGAATGAGTGATGTTTCGCTACGCAGGAACCCTTCTTTATCGGCGTCCAAGATGCAAACAAGTGAGACTTCCGGAAGGTCGAGGCCTTCACGCAGCAAGTTGATTCCTACGAGAACATCAAATTCTCCAAGGCGTAGGGCTCTTAAAATTTCAATTCGTTGAATGGTGTCAATGTTCGAGTGCAAGTAGCGCACGCGCAAACCCTGCTCAAGCAGATACTCGCTGAGGTCTTCTGCCATCTTCTTGGTAAGTGTTGTGACAAGAATTCTGTCACCGCGCTCAATGCGATCATTCACCAACTCCACTAGGTCGTCAATTTGGCCCTTAGTTGGTTTCACAATGACCTCGGGGTCAACAAGCCCTGTTGGCCGCACAATTTGCTCAACAATGCTTTGTGATTCCGCCAGTTCAAACTTGCCGGGCGTTGCCGACATGAATATTCCTTGATGCAGACGTTCCATTACTTCTTCGAAACGCAAAGGGCGATTGTTAATGGCCGATGGCAACCGGAAGCCGTGTTCAACAAGGTTCGATTTTCGACTGAGGTCTCCAGCAAACTGTCCGTGCAGTTGCGGAATCGCCACGTGACTCTCGTCGATGACGAGCAAATAATCTTTCGGGAAATAATCAAGAAGGGTGAAGGGTGGCTCCCCTGGCTCGCGACCATCAATGTGCATTGAGTAGTTCTCGATACCGTTGCAGTAGCCCATCTCTTGAATCATCTCGAGGTCGTATTGGGTGCGCATGCGCAAACGCTGTGCTTCCAGCAGTTTCCCCTGCGACTCAAATACCGCTAGTCGTTCTTGCAATTCCTTTTCAATACCAATGACTGCGCGGCGCATTCGTTCGTCACCTGCTACATAGTGCGTTGCGGGGAACACCACAACTTCAGTGAGTTCGCTGAGGTTCTCGCCCGTCACCGGGTCGATTGTGGTGATGCGGTCAACAGTGTCACCGAACATTTCCACTCGCAAAACATTTTCGTCATATGCGGCATGAATTTCAATAGTGTCACCGCGCACGCGAAAGTTTCCTCGCCCAAGAGCAATGTCATTTCTGTCGTATTGCAATTCAACAAGACGCTTCAAAATGCTGCGCTGGTCGTAGTCGACACCGGTATGCAATTCAAGCAGTTGCCCGCGATATTCCTCTGGGTCGCCCATTCCATAAATACAACTCACGCTTGCAACCACAATGGTGTCGCGCCGCGTGAGAAGAGCGGCTGTGGCCGAGTGCCTCAGGCGATCAATTTCATCGTTGACCGATGAGTCTTTTTCAATGAAAGTGTCGCTTGACGCAATGTACGCTTCGGGCTGGTAGTAGTCGTAATAGCTAACAAAGTACTCAACACGATTATGCGGAAAAAACTCTCGCATTTCTTGTGTGAGCTGCGCAGCCAAACTCTTGTTCGGAGCAAGAATGAGTGTCGGGCGTTGAACCTTTTCAATGGTCCAGGCAATAGTGGCCGACTTACCCGAACCCGTAATACCCAAAAGAGTTTGAAACTTCTCTCCACGTTCTATACCCGCAGTGAGTTCTGCAATAGCCCGAGGCTGATCGCCCGCAGGCGAATAATCAGACACGACTTGGAAGGAGTGCCGAGCCTCTGTCATTTCTTCACATTAGGACGTATTTGCTTGCCCGCGTCTGGTGCAGCTGCAGGAAGTTGCTGCATCCAAGTCCACACTTCTTCAACTTGTTGACGAAGAAACTCAACATCTTTTGAGTTATCTATCACCCTGTCGGCAATTGACCGACGGTCTTCTCTAGATGCCTGGCGAGATACGCGTGCCTCGGCGTCTGCAATGGTCATACCGCGAGCGCTCACCAAGCGATTGACGGCAACCTCTACGGGCACGTCGACAACAATGACCCCACACAAACCTTCGCGCGGGTTCTCAAAGAGCAACGGGATATCGAGCACGACCACGTTGTTGGTGCTTCTTTGCTCTTCAATGCGCCTGTTCATTTCTCTACCAATGGCAGGGTGCACAATTCCGTTAAGGGTCTTTAAAGCATCGGCGTTACCGAATACTTTGTCGGCTACTGCTTGCCGGTTTAATGAACCGTCGTCGTTGCAAATTTCGTCGCCGAAGGCTTCCGCCATGAGACGCGAAACTTCGGTTCCTGGTTGCTGTAATTCACGAGCCACGGCGTCTGCATCGACAATGATTGCCCCGTGTTCTAACAACATCTGCGACACCGTGGACTTACCGGAGCCAATTCCCCCGGTCAGACCCACAAGTATCATGTTGTTGAAAAATTACTCAGCAGGTGCAGCAGGTGTTTCTTCAACTACAGCGGCAACTTCAGCTACTGCTTCAGCGCCTTCTGCTGCAGGTGGTGCTTCACCCTCGCCGTACTCTTTGTAGTAGTCGGCCCATGCTGCTTCACGCTCTGCGTCGTCGCCGCCAACCCAGTTACCTTGCTCATCCACTTCAAAGTGGCTGCGGTACTCTTCGGCAAGCTCTCCACCTTCGGCAGCCTGTTTGATAGAAATGCTGATGCGTCGGCGTGCAAGATCGAGGTCGATAATTTTGACCCACAACTCTTCGCCTGGCGTGACCACTTGCTCTGGTGAATCGACATGGTGTGCCGACATTTCGGAGATGTGAACGAGTCCTTCGATGCCGTCGCCAACCTGCACGAAACCACCAAATGGAACGAGCTTTGTGACGCGACCATATACAAGCTGACCCACTTCGTGTGAGCTAGCGAATTCTTGCCATGGATCTTGCTGTGTGGCCTTCAAGGACAAGCTAATGCGCTCGCGGCTCATGTCGACATCGAGAACCTGAACGGTTACTTCGTCGCCAATTGCAACAACTGAACCTGGGTGATCGACGTGCTTCCATGAAAGCTCTGAAACGTGGATGAGTCCGTCCATGCCGCCCAAGTCGACGAATGCACCGAATGCAACGACGCTTGACACGATTCCAGTGCGGATTTCGCCTGGCTTGAGATGCACGAGGAAATCGTCGCGCTGCTCTTTTTGTGTTTCTTCAAGGAAACCACGACGTGACAACACAACGTTGTTGCGGTTGCGGTCGAGTTCAATGATTTTTGCTTGCAAGACCTTGCCCATGTACGGCTGAAGGTCGCGAACGCGACGAAGCTCAACGAGTGAGGCTGGCAAGAAACCGCGAAGTCCGATGTCGACAATGAGGCCGCCCTTGACGACTTCAATAACGAGACCTTCAACCATGCCGTCGACTTCTTTAACTTTTTCGATGTCGCCCCAGGCACGCTCGTACTGAGCACGCTTCTTGGAAAGAATTAGTCGGCCTTCTTTGTCTTCCTTCTGAAGAACAAGTGCCTCGATTGCATCGCCAACCTTGACGATGTCATTTGGATCTGCATCCTGACGGATGGAAAGCTCGCGAATTGGGATTACACCCTCGGTCTTGTAACCGACGTCTACTAGGACTTCGTCCCGATCGATTTTTACGATGGTTCCAGAGATTAGGTCGCCATCGTTGAAGAACTTTAGAGTTGCTTCTACTGCAGCTAGGAAGTCCTCTGCTGAGCCAATATCGTTTACTGCTACCTGCTTTTTAGCGGTTTGTTTGGTTGCCATATGTGGTGTTATTCACTTTGTTTTACTCGGGCCGTGCAAGGGAAAACCTTATAAAAGCTTTCCTATTTGTCCGGCGATTGGACAGGGATTTGTGCCAATTAGCACTCGCGCAAGCTTACAGGTATATCTAGTGCCCTGCTAGTTCCCAATTAGTGCCAATGCCGATGTGCACCTCAAGTGGAACGGAGAGTTTTGCCACATCGCTCATGGCCTTGGTGGTGAGCGCCTTGAGTTGCTCTAACTCCCCCGGCGCGACAGCCAACACCAACTCATCGTGCACCTGGAGCAATAGCTGGGATTTCAGTCCCTC
>CAIOHI010000047.1 GCA_903858075.1 uncultured Actinomycetes bacterium | reverse complement strand
CTGCCAGAAACAATTTCCATTACCGGGGCATTAATGCTCGTACTAGTACTGGTCACACTGGCAACACAACGCGACTTCCGTTCAATGTCATAAACCAATTACAGTCGTGCAATGGAAAATAACGACAAAGTATGGGCCGTTCATCCCGACACGGTGGAACCAATCACCGCTGAAAACGAGCACATCAAAGGTCACGTCATTGTTCGTGTTCTCTCGCGTAATCCGACCGTTTTAGAGAATACTTTTCCACCGAACACCTGGCTCGGAAAACATGAACACGGTTCAGACACCTTGTACATCGTCAAAGAAGGCGAATTCCATATTGAAGGTGAGCGCGTGTACTACCCCGGCGATGTTCGGTTTGTTGCCAAGGGCCATGCATATGGCCCTGAGTGGGCTGGCCCCAATGGTGCAAAGTTGCTCATTGTTGCCGTGAACGGGCAATTTGGTACCGAGTGGCTATAAAGCAGGCGTTGACATAACAGTCTGTTTTCTTCGTGCATTTTGCACCACAAGAAACATCGCAAAGGCACACAAGCAAGCAAAGTTCGCCAGCATGTGGAAGCCCACAGCTCTACGAATGAAGCCACTAGAGAAACCAGCGATACCGCCACACAGACTCATCAGAAAATCTGCCGTTCCCTGTACTTGAACTCGTGAATCAAGAGGTACGGAATCGACCAACAGATTTGAACCGCCAATGAGTCCAAAGCTCCAACCGACCCCCAACAGCCATAGAGCCGGAAAGAGCAAGATCGCCGATTCACCGGCGAGTGCGGCGAAGACCGTAGCCAGTATCAATAAAACCGACCCCACCGCTATGGCAGACAATCGACCTTTCCTATCGCAGTAACGACCCACAAGAGGGCTGAACGCATACATACCCGCAATATGCAAAGAGATCACAAAAGAACTGACAGTTTCATGTCCGTGAGCTTTGAGGTGCACAGGGGTCATGGTCATCACGGCAACCATCGTGACTTGTGAAATGACCATTGCAAAGATCGCAATCTTTGCGGCCGAGGATTCAGCAACAGTGTTCAATGCAATGCGAAATTTAGGTGGCTGAACGCCTGCTGCGTTTTGTGATTTAAGACCACCGCTCACTTCAAGTGGGTCCGGCCTCAACCGAATCATCACATTAAGTGCGGCAAATATAAAAAAACACGCAGAGAAGATCCAAGGCCCCGTGTACTTATGCCAGCCAAAAACTGATTCACCTATGCGTTCAGCAGGCACTACGAGAATTGGCCCAAACACTGCACCGAACGTAGAGGCAAAAAGAATAGTGCTCATTGCAGATGCTCGCGTTTTTACATCGGCTAGGTCGGTCGCGGCATATCGCGACAGCAAGTTGGCTGCTTGTCCATTTCCAAAGAGGAACAGGCCGATCAAGAAAATAGCTAACTGTGATTTCTCTGCGCCGACACCGGCAATGACCCCACCCACGAAGGCAACAAGATAACCACTTTGAAGACCATTACGACGACCTTTTCGCATCATAACAAGACTCAGAATTTGAGCCATGAATGCCGTACCTATAGTTACCGTTGCGCTGGCAATGCCGCTCCATGCAGTATCGGCACCCAAAATGTTCTGAATAACGTATGCGCCAACTGTTACCGCAGACGCTAGCGATGCTGCAGCAATGACTTGACCCGAAACCAAAGTGCGGAGAGTCTTTTTTTGAATGAGCGCAATATCTTCAGGGGTATACATCAGAGAATTTCACACTACTTTCCACACCGAGAT
>CAIOHI010000046.1 GCA_903858075.1 uncultured Actinomycetes bacterium | reverse complement strand
CATCGTCGGGAATGATGTTCAGAATCTGATCGAGGAAGTGGCTTCCCCAGTCGAAATTTGCACCACCAGAAACTTCAGCATTTGAATGCCAATAGTCGCAGGGGCGCGAATACCCACCCACGAAACTGTCGTAGTGGTAGACCTCGCCAATTTCGCCCGAGCGAATAACTTCACGCATTGCTACAAAGTCGGCGTCGTACCTTCTGTTTTGGTACACCACCATCAGCAACTTCTTCGCTACCGCAATTTCCATTAATTCATCACACTCTGAAGCCAACAAAGCCATCGGCTTTTCCAACACCACATGAATGCCTCGCGATAGTGCTTCCTTAGCCCAGGCGTAATGACTATTCGGCGGGGTTGACACCACCACAAGATCAATGAGACCCGAATCGAGCATTGCTGTGGCATCGCTAAACGGCGTCGCGTTGGGGGCTAGCTCTAGTGCTGCCGTCACCCGCTCGGGGTTCGTATCGCATACCGCAGTTAACTCAAGACCCGCTGTTCCCTGAACCGCCACATTGTGCTCGTGACCAATAGCTCCGTAGGCCAGAAGCCCGACCCGAATGTTGTTTTTCACCTAGGCGACATTAGCCACCCACGCCCGAATTTCAGTTCTCGTGCCCAGTAAAAGACGCAATAAAAAGGCCAGCAAGCGGTTCCAGCCGGGAACCTCTTACTGACCTCGCGTCAAGCCTACCGACGCATTTTCACCATGGGCATGAAATGACTACTCTTGGGTAACAAGCACAGGGAGCGCCATGTCAGAGTCAGATCAACTGAAACACACCTACGGAAAAATCAACAAAGAATATGGCTTCTCTCTTGCCACTTGCCCGCCCGAAAAAGACGGCCCTATTTACATGGTGAACCTCATGAAGTACCACGAGGTTGCGCAGTACGACGGCGCCGACACCGAAGCTGCGGCCATTAGCGGTCGTGAAGCCGATGATAAATACAACCCAGCATCGGTGCTCAACAAAATTGGTGCCGACATGGTCTTTATTGGCGATGTCACCGCAAACCTGTTGGGCAATGAAGATTGGGACCGCATTGCCGTGGTTCGCTACGCAACACGCAAGTCATTTATTGACATGCAATCGCGCAAAGACTTCAGCGAGAAGCATGTGCACAAAAATGCAGGCATGCAACGCACTGTCATTGTGTGCTGCCGCCCAGAAGACACTTCCATTGACACACGCGAGCGCCCCGCCCCATCACTCGAGCTGCGCACTGTTGCAATGATTGTTCGTCAAACACCGCAACGCGACACAGCCTTTGCTGCACTTCCCGAAGCAGTGAACTTTGCTGCGGAAGGAACCATTGTCAGCGATGGCCGCATGTGGGACACCGTTCAGTTCATTCCTGTGCAGTCGGCAGACGAAGTTCCTGCCATTGCTGCACGCATTGCCGATGCAGAACCCGGCACGGCATACGTCATGGCTGTTCGCGTTACCCTCGACGCCTTCACCGCACGCTAAGCCCACCATGTTTTTAGAAATTGATCGCGCCAATATTCGGAACTTCCGCATCAATATTGGCGGCGCTGCTACCAACCCAGCTCCTGGCCAAGTGGTCATGAACATTGAACGTTTCGCACTCACCTCGAACAACATCAGCTACGCGCTGAGCGGCGACTTTCTCGACTACTGGGGCTTCTACCCCGCCGAAGAAGGTTGGGGCCGGCTTCCTGCCATGGGTTATGGCGTCGTAACCGCTTCTGCGCATCCCGATATTGAAGTGGGTGGCCGTTACTTCGGTTTCTTCCCTGTTGGCGATGTTCATGTTGTCGATGCACAACCATCACGCACTGGTTTTATCGATAATGCCCCTCATCGTGAAAAACACGCAATGGCCTACCGATCATTCGACAAAGTTGAACCAGCGAGTTCAGATGCTCAGGTCATTTGGAATGAAGATGCCATTCTCATTTACCGCGGGCTCTTTCTCACGTCATACCTTGCCGACGATTTCCTTGCCGACAAAAACTTTTACGATGCAACTCAGGTCATTGTCACCAGTGCTTCGAGCAAAACGTCGCTTGCCCTTGCCCATTGTTTGAAACTGCGATCCAGTATCAGTTCAGTTGGGCTCACCTCCGCAAGCAACAAAGCATTTGTTGACTCGACGGGTCTTTACGACCAGGTCATCACTTATGACGATATTGAAACTTTGCCCGCCAACAAAACAAGTGTTGTGGTCGATATGGCCGGCAACACCCTTGTTGTTGGTCGCATCCATGAACACTTCGATACCGAGTTGAAATACTCCATGAGTGTTGGTGCAACACACTGGGATAAGTCGGCATCATCAACCAACATTCTTGGTCCGAAGCCACAGTTCTTCTTTGCTCCTGGCCAACTAGTAAAGCGTGGCAAAGAATGGGGCCGCGAGGTCATCAACGAACGTCTCGATACCGCTCTTGCTATTTTCATTAACGATGCGCGCGCATTCAGCACTTTTGAATATGCACAAGGCCCTACAGCCGTAGAGCGCGTTTACACCGGTCTCATTAATGGAACCGTGCCGCCCCAATCGGGCAACATTTTAAGTATGTAGAAAATCGTTACACCGGCAAGGTGTAACTGTTCTCCAACTCATCTTGCAATACGGTTGCTCTGGTTCCCGATGTATCGACCACAATCTCTTCATCCAAAATGCGTGTACGGAAACTCCAGCCTTCTGGCATCTTCAACCGCGCACCTACATCTTTGAGGTTGCTTGCATTGAGCGCCGGGTCAACAGCCACGCAATACGCCTGCATGATGTATGCGAGGCCATCGGGGTTCACAAGTTCATGAACTTCAGAACCGGCATCGAAGAAGAACACTGCCCCTCTATTCACATGGCGTTCTGCATAAAACTTCGGCGAAGGATCTTTACCTAAATCCACCGTTGCAATGCGCCGCATGGTGAGGCCGTTGAAGTCGCGAAAAATTGGCTCCACTACAGCAACCTTTGAACCAAACGCGTCGAGACACCAGTAACGGGGACCATTCAACTTCACAAATACCGCACCCATCTCTTTAGCAATATCGTCGGCATTCAAGGTATCCCACAACTCTTGTGGGCAATCATTAATGAGCTGTGTGCCAAACACTTCGGCCACCAGGCCTTCTTCACGCAGAAAGACAGCAAGAACTTCTCCGTAGCGCACTCCGCGCATGTTGTTATGAACTCGTTCTGGCTTTGCTACTTGCGACATGTGACCTCCACGTGGAACTTGTAAACAGTGTAGTCAACAGCACTAGGCACGTATTAAATAAATTGTCCCGCCAATAGTTGTATCTATGTACTACCGTCCTGGTATGTCGCGAAAAATTGTGCCCAAAGGGCAAGTGGTCGTTCCTTCAGCAGAACGGAAAATCCTCAGAGGAATTTTTGCTGGCCTGAATCTTCTTCACGATCTCGAAGAAGAAAGGCGAACTGAGCGCACGCGCGATATTCGCAGGCTCCACTTCGCTGAAATGTGACCATTTCAGAACCGCTACTATTTCCCCAAGCATTACTTCAGGGGGAAACATGTCATCAGAACTTCGCGGCTTAGCAGGTAAACGAGTACTCATCACAGGTGGCGGAAAAGGCCAAGGAGCAAACCACGCTCGGGCGTTTGCCGCCGCAGGCTGCGATGTAGCAGTGCTCGATATCGACCACGACATCAACAACATTTACCCTCTCTCCACAGCCGCAATGATTGCCGAGACGGTAAAAGAAATTGAATCTTGTGGTCGCCAAGCCGTGGGAGTTGTTGCCGACCTTCGCGACGAGCTCCAAGTGAAAAAAGCCATTGATGAAGTCATCGGCCGCCTTGGACAAATTGACATT
>CAIOHI010000045.1 GCA_903858075.1 uncultured Actinomycetes bacterium | reverse complement strand
GAAGAGATCCTTCCAGCGAAGGATCTCGTTAATCGGCGGGAACTCAAGAGCGATCACGTGCGATTCCGTTTCGTGTTAGTTCGAGGACAGGGATAAGAACAAAAAGAGTTGATAAAAATCGACTTCGCTCAATTTAGTAGAAAGAAGCCGCGCAGAACGAATTTCACGATGAGGTATTGGCCTCACCACCTGAACTTGGCTTCAGACCTGGGTAAGCCAATGAGGCCGACACATGCCGAAGTTCCCAAAAGAGAAGACCAAGGTGCGTCACAATAATGGTGCATCCGAGTGCCGGAAGCGAAATCCATGACATATCTCGCACAAGCACTACTGCCGCGAAAATGATGCCCAAACGGATGAGATAGCCAAAAAGTACTGCTCCCATCATGAGCGCCAGCGAAATACGTGCTGTGGTCGAGATGAGCGCCGCCGCTAAGGCGAAGTTCACCATCACAAGCGCACAACCAAAAGCGCTCGATACTGCCCCATCGGCGCCCCAAATGAAACTGGCAATGAGAACGAGAACGGGTGCTGCAATGAGCCCACGCACCAACATGTGCCGAGTTACTGCAACTTCAGGAGCACCACCAGAGAGCTGTGAGGTAAAAAGTGAGCTGGGCTCGTTCATTATTCGCCCTCAGTTGCCCGAGGTTGCACCCGACGAGTTTCTGCCCGCTCAGCTTCCAGGCGTTTCATTTGAATGTCGTAGCCAAACCACATTTTGATGAAATTCCCTACGCAGGAAAACACCGTCATCACAATCATGAATAGCGGAGTAGTTCCAACGAAGTAGTCGATGGCAAAACCAATGAGAAAAAAGACTAAGACGCCAAAAGCCATTTCTGCGCCGTGGCCCAACCCACCAGCACTATTTTCCACCGCACGAGGGTTTCCCGCAATGCGGCGCACAATTTTGGGGTCGGGAAGAAGTCTCACAGCATGGCCTTTGGGGTTTGTTTCAAACTACGGCAACTCAACGTGAATCGCCAATTTCTTGTTGTATTGGCTCCCCGTGTTCATCTTGCGATGCAGCGTCATCGCGCGATTTACGTCGCACACTCGGGTGCAGCACGGTGTATAAACCCAAGGCCACAGCAGCCACACCGAAGGGCGCAATGCTTCCGCCCGAGGTTGAAATAACCGGATACAACGCCATTCCCGACAACAACACCGTCCAGAGCCACAAAATGAGCACACTGCGACGTTGCCCGTGACCCAAGTTCATGAGTCGATGATGGAGATGACCCTTGTCGGCTGTTGCAAAACTTTGCCGCTTGTATGCACGACGCACAATGGCAAACAACACGTCGAATATGGGCACGCCCAGAATAAGTAACGGAATAAAAAGTGGCGCCAAGAAGAAATAGGTCTGGCTATTGAAGTCTTGCGTAGCTGGGTCTGCTCTGCCCCCTACCACGCTTGTAGAGATGGCGAGCATGAGACCGAGCAACAACGCTCCACTGTCGCCCATGAAAATTTTTGCGGGGTTGAAATTGTGTGGAAGAAATCCGATGCACGCACCAAACGTGACAGCAGCTACAAGCGGGCCAATATTGGGTTCAGCAAGTAAACCTAAATCGCCAAGATGGCGGCTGTACAAAAAGAAAGCTCCAGATGCAATTGCGACGATTCCTGTTGCTAAACCATCTAAACCATCGATGAGGTTGATGGCTTCAGTCATTACCAACAACCACAAAATGGTGACGAGCGGTATCCAGTCATTCGACAAAACAAACACATCGAAATACGGAACACGGAAATAGAACATGGTGACGCCAGCCGTCACCAAAACCATGCCAACAGCTGCGGTTCCTGCAACTTTTGCGGGTGCACTAATTTCGCGAATGTCGTCAATGAACCCAATTGCGCAAATTGCAATGGCACCAATTGCGACACCGAGCATTTCAGAACTGCCATCAAAAAGTGGGCCAAAGCGGTCCATCTGCCATGCCAAGAGCAATGCAGTGATAATGCCCACGAGTAAAGCAACACCACCAATATCGGGCGTTGGTGTGGTGTGTACTTTGCGTGGGTCTGGTTGAGCCATCCAGTTCTTGATGCGTGCCAAGCCCATGACGAAAGGGGTCACAGCAAAAGTGACAACGGCTGCACATGCAGCAACAATGAGATAGCCGTTGATGTCACTCATGTGGTTCTAGATTAGACCGCTGAACCACTACTTCTGCAGTGTCTGAGTTTCCTTTAGTAAACAGGGAACTTTGCACAGAGTTCAGCAACGTCGCTGCGCACTTTTGCCAAAGCTGCAGTGTCGGTACGGTTCCGTAGGGCCGTGGCAACGAGTTCAGCAATACGCACCATTTCTGGCTCTTTCATGCCTTGCGTAGTAACTGATGGCGTGCCAATGCGTACGCCCGAGGTAACAAATGGGCTACGCGGGTCGTTAGGAATGGTGTTTTTGTTGAGTGTGATACCAGCCGAGTCGAGCACTAACTGCGCTTCTTTACCGGTGAGTTCTGCGTCGAATGGGGTGAGGTCGACCACCATCATGTGCACATCGGTACCACCCGACACCAAACGAAAACCTTGTTGTGCGAGTGCCTGCGCAAGAGCACTGGCATTTTTCACAATTTGTTCGGCATACAGACGAAATGAGGGATGCAGTGCTTCGCCAAATGCCACCGCTTTTGCGGCAATGGCATGCTCTAACGGCCCACCTTGGCTACCAGGAAAAATTGCTTTATCAATTTTCTGTGCATGCTCGGCCTTGCACAAAATGCAGCCGCCGCGCGGACCACGCAATGTTTTGTGCGTGGTGAAAGTAACAACATCGGCGTATGGCACAGGGTTCGGATGTGCACCACCAGCGACCAAACCTGCGAGGTGCGCAATGTCGAACATCAAAAGTGCGCCTACTTCGTCGGCGATTTTCTTAAATGGTTCTGGTTCAAGACGACGTGTGTACGAAGTGGTACCAGCAACGATGAGTTTCGGGCGATGCTGCAATGCGAGTGCACGCACTTCTTCCATATCGATGCGCTCGTCGCCAGGCGACACCTTGTATGAAACAAAGTTGTAGAAGATACCACTGGCATTCACAGGCGAGCCGTGAGTGAGGTGACCGCCGTGGTCGAGACTGAGACCAAGAACGGTGTCTCCATGATTCAGAAGAGCTAAGTAAACGGCCATATTTGCACTGGCCCCTGAGTGCGGCTGCACATTTGCATGGTCGGCACCGAAGAGTTTTTTGATGCGTTCAATTGCAATGCTCTCAATGTCATCGACAATGGCATTACCGCCGTAGTAGCGCTTGCCTGGGTAGCCCTCGCTGTACTTATTGGTGAGTACCGAGCCTGTTGCCCGCATGACTGCAGGAGAGGTGAAGTTTTCACTTGCAATGAGTTGCAGGCCAGTCACTTGGCGTTTGCTCTCATCTTCAATGAGTGAGAAAACTACATCTTCACTTTCAAGTTCTGATGGCCAATTTTTGGGGGTGCTCATTTTTGTGCTCCGAAATTTTTTGCTTCTTCACGTTCGATGTCGCCAAGTTGTGCAACGCGGCGTTCGTGACGACCACCTTCAAATGGGGTGGCAAGAAATGTTTGCACGATTTCCTCTGCGAGTCCTATTCCTACGACACGTGCGCCCATAGAAAGTACGTTGGCGTTGTTGTGTTCACGTGCCATGCGTGCCGTGTAGAGGCAATTGCACAGAGCAGCACGCACACCCATGACCTTGTTTGCTGCAAGTTGTTCGCCTTGCCCGCTTCCCCCCAACACGATGCCTAGCTGTGCCTTGCCGTCGCGCACTGCACGACCCACACCTGCGCAGATGGGTGGATAATCACAACTCTCGGTGGAGTGTGTACCAAGGTCATCGACTGTGTGCCCGGCAGTGCGGAGAAATTCGATGAGGTGCTGCTTGAGGGAATAACCGGCATGGTCGGCCCCAATAGCAATGTGGAGTGCGGCAGTCATGTTCTGAGCATAGGGTTTGCGAGCCTCAGAACGCCTAACCTGCGCTTATGACTCTTTCACCAAAGACTCCCATCCTCGTTGGATCTGGCCAGTCGCTACAACGACCAAACGACCCACGCACCGCATCGTTCGATACCGCTGCCGACCCCGTTGCACTCATGGTGGAAGCAATTCGCCTTGCCACAGCCGATGCTGGTTTAACTTCTCTTCCCTCTCTCGATGCATTGCGAGTAGTGGGTTTACTCAGTTGGAAATATGGCAACCCCGCCTGGCTCATTGCACAAGACCTTGGTGTGAGCTCACGTGAATACGCACTGAGCGCAATGGGTGGCAATACCCCGCAGTCTTTGGTCAACGCTGCAGCCCTAGAAATTCAAAATGGTCAAGCCGACATCATTGTTCTCACGGGTGGTGAATCCACACGCACCAAGGCACGTGCGAAAAAAGCGGGTGAGCAACTCACTTGGCGCAAAACCGGCGCCGATGTGCCAGCACCAACTGCAGTTGGCGAAGACCTGGTCATGGTGAGTGAGTACGAATTCGAACGCAAAATTTTAATGCCGGTGCAGGTGTACCCGATGTTTGAAACTGCAATTCGTGCCCGCGCAGGACGCAGTGTTCAAGATCATCAAACACATATTTCTGAATTGTGGTCACGCTTCAGCAACGTTGCGGCGAAGAACCCCAATGCTTGGTCTCAAAATGCAATGAGTGCAGAAGACATTCGCACTGCCGGCCCGAATAACCGCATGATTGGTTTCCCTTATCCGAAATTCATGAACTCAAACAACGATGTCGATATGGGTGCAGCACTCATTATGTGTTCGGTTGAAAAAGCTGAAGCACTTGGTATTCCTCGTGATCGTTGGATCTTCATTCACTCCGGAAGCGACTGTCATGAGCATCAGTACATCTCTCAGCGTTGGACCTTTGCCGATACCCCGGCAATTGAACTTGGTGGAAAACTTGCATTGCAAAATGCAGGCGTTGGAATTGACGACATCGGCATCGTTGACCTGTATTCATGTTTCCCAGCAGCCGTGCAACTTGGCGCACAGTCGCTAGGTCTCGACATCAAGTCACAACTCACGCGTACAGGTGGCTTGCCTTTTGCAGGTGGCCCATGGAACAACTACGTCATGCATGCAATTGCAACCGTCATGAACGACCTGCGTAATGCACCAAACGAACTTGGACTTGTGTGGGCAAACGGTGGATACACCACGAAACATGCCTTTGGCATTTACGGCACACAACCACCCAAAGAGAGTTTCAAACACGCTTACCCACAAGATCAAATTGATGCAATGCCGCGGCGTTCGGTGGCAAAAGCTGCCGAGGCAGTGGGGCCAGCAACACTTGAGGCATACTCGGTCATGCACGACCGTGACGGCAAGCCCGCCATGGTGCACGCCGCCTGTCTACTTGCCGACGGCCGTCGTGCATGGGGTGAAAGTACCGACAGCACTCTTGGTGGCGCAATGTGCACTGAAGAGTTCGTCGGCCGTGCAGTTGAACTCGACGCTGCTGGTGTTGTCCACATCAAATAGGAGCGAAAAGCACACTTGTGACCCAGAACGACACCTTTCCTCGGCAATACGCTCGCACACAACGCCTCTCACTTGGCGAGCCTCGCAGTTTCACTTTGTCTCCGTGCTCACAGCGACTCGTTTTTGCTCGCACGGAATCGGGTAGCAACTCGGTCAACATGCTTTGGGTGCTCAACACGCAATCGGGTGAAGAAAAATGTGTTTTCAACCCACTGGCTGTTGTTGAGAGCAAAGGTGACATCACCGCAGAAGAGTTACGCCGACGCGAGCGGGCTCGTGAGAGCGCCAGTGGAGTTGTTTCCTATTCTTGCGATGCAGCAGTTGAACAAGCGGTCACCGTTATTAACGGCCAACTCTTTCTCATCAATTTATTGAATGGTGACAGCAGCGCACTGAACATTGAGCCTGGCATTTTTGATGCTCGCTTGAATGCTTTGGGTACACACGTTGCTTATATTCGCAGCGGTGCGTTATGTGTTGCCAATATTTCTGCCGGCGCTGAAAGTGCTCAAGAAAAGGTTTTAGCTTCCGACCCACTTGCTCATATTTCGTGGGGCATGGCCGACTTCATCGCTGCAGAAGAAATGGGTCGGCAACGTGGCTACTGGTGGTCACCCGACGGAGAGCATCTTGCTGTTTGTCGCGTCGATGAATCGCCCGTCAGCACCTGGTTCATTGCCGACCCAGCACACCCGGAAAAGCCGGCAGTTGAACACCGCTACCCTGCTGCCGGAACAGCAAATGCCAAGGTAACTCTGCACATTGTTCACCGTGAAACAACAACGAGCACTGCGGTAGATCTGCCCTCTTCTTATGAATATCTCAACTCTGTTGCTTGGAACGCATCTGGCCTTATTGCGCAAGTACAAGCACGCGACCAGAAATCTGTAGCAATTTTCTCTGTTGAGCCAACAACAGCAAAAGCAACAGAAATTTTTACTGATACCGATGATGCATGGGTAGAACTGGTGGGCGGCGTTCCTGCACTCACCTCAACAGGACAACTGGTGACCACGGTTGACAGAGAAGGTTCACGGCGCCTCTACGTTGATGGTGCACTTGTTGCTCCTGCGCATCTGCAGGTACGTGCGGTACTTCACGTAGGAAACAGCATTGTCTTTCAGGCGAACCACATTGACTCACCGTGGACTCTTGATGTGTGGCGTTACGACGTTGCCACCAACAACCTCACGTGCATGAGCAGTGAATACCCAACGCCACATTCAGTTTCTGGCATAGCCACCGACAGTGCGTTCTTGTTGCGGGTGTCGCACATGACTGCTCCACGCGCGGAATTTGTGACCAGCACCGGGCATAGTGTTGTCTCACATTCAGAAGAAATGCTTGTTGCACCCAATGTTGCTTTTCATACTGTTGGCAAGAACAACATTCCCGTTGCCATTGTGACCCCCCGCGATAACGGCACGCACAAACTTCCCGTGCTCTTCGACCCATACGGCGGCCCACATGCTCAACGCGTGGTGGGCTCACTGTTGGCCTACGCCACTTCACAATGGTTCGCCGACCAAGGCTTTGTTGTGGTCATTGCCGATGGTCGGGGAACCCCGGGCAAAGGAAGTTCCTATGAACGCAGTGTGTTGCACGACCTCGCCGAGCCAGTACTTCTCGACCAAGTAGAAGTTGCACAAGCCCTCTCGCAGCTAGAACCGCGTGCCGATGTAACTCGCGTAGCAATTCGTGGCTGGAGCTTTGGCGGTTACCTTGCTGCGCTTGCCGTACTACGGCGACCTGACATTTTTCATTGTGCAGTTGCCGGAGCACCCGTGACCGATTGGCGTTTATACGACACGCACTACACCGAACGTTATTTGGGCAACCCAGCGCTGAACGCCGACCCGTATGAAAGCACTTCGCTCATGAACGACGCACATTTATTGGAACGCCCACTGCTTCTCATTCATGGTCTTGCCGACGACAACGTTGTTGCTGCGCACACCTTGCAACTATCTAGTGCACTACTTGCTGCAGGAAAAGACCACGAAGTTTTGCCACTGTCGGGTGTCACGCATATGACACCTCAAGAAGTTGTTGCAGAAAACTTATTGCTGCACCAGCTCTCGTTTATTCAGCGCTCGTTGCCCACTGCCCCATAACGATGCGGTCGAGACCCGCAAAGTCTTGGCGAACTTCAACATTCACATAGCCCAGTTGTGCAAATTCGCTACGCAATACATCGCCTTGTTGAAAACCCATCTCACAAATGAGATAACCACCTGGCGCAAGAAAGTCACGTGCCTCTTGGGCAATTCCTAACACGTCTCGCAGACCTTGGTTGGGAGAGAAAAGAGCAATATGTGGTTCCCACGTGCGCACAGAGTCTTCGACCATTGGGTCAGATTCATCGATATATGGAGGATTCGACACAATGACCTGAAAGGAACCGCGTAACTCGCGTGGAAGACCCGCGCACCAACTGCCTTCGGCTACGCGCACATTGCGTGCATTGCGACCAATGCCAGCAATATTTGCACGAGCGACATCAAGCGCATCAGATGAGATATCACTAAGCCACACTTCAGTATTGTCGTGTGGTAACTCATTCGCCATTGATAAACCAATTGCTCCGCTACCAGTGCCAATGTCGGCAATGCGCAATATGTGTTCACCGCTACGCAGCTGACGAGCACAACTCAATGCGGCTTCAACTACCTGTTCAGTTTCCGGGCGCGGAATAAGCACTCGCTGATCTATCAGTAAATCGATGTGGCGAAATGGCCAATGGCCAAGTACGTATTGCACTGGCTCGCCGGCCAACCTACGCCCCACCATTGCCTGCAAAGACACGCCCATTCGCATTGTTGCTGGTTCTCTCAGCGACTCAAGAAATTCACTACCCTCGAGCCCACTTGCTTCTTCACATAGCCAACGTGCTTCTTTTTCGTCGCCCAATAGCGCAGTTGTTTCACTCCACAGTTCGCTCCAAGTACTTGCCTGATCGTTACTCATGGGCACCCCAGTACGGGCTTATTTTTCTCCGGCCAACTGCCGTGATCGTTCGTCGCTGATAAGAGCCTGCGATACCTCGAGCAAGTTGCCGCTCAAAATGTCTTGCAACTTGTACAAAGTGAGCCCAATACGGTGGTCAGTGAGCCTGTTGTCTTTGTAGTTATACGTACGAATTTTTTCGCTCCGCCCGCCGCCACCAGTTTGCGCTTTGCGTTGCGCAGAGGCTTCGGCGTCGTGTTCTTCTTGGCGAAGTTTCATAATGCGTGTACGCAACACTTGCATTGCGCGCGCCTTGTTCTGTAACTGGCTGCGTTCGTCTTGCATCGCTACCACCACGCCAGTTGGCCTGTGGGTAATACGCACTGCAGAGTCGGTGGTGTTCACGTGCTGACCACCTGCACCCGATGAACGGTAAATATCGATATCGAGATCTTTTTCGTCGATGAATACATCGACCTCTTCTGCTTCCGGCATGACGGTGACCGTTGCCGACGAAGTATGCACACGGCCTTGGCTTTCGGTAACCGGCACACGTTGTACGCGGTGCGGGCCACCTTCAAATTTCATATAGGTCCAGGTGAGGTCGCCACTCATGAGAATAACGACCTGGTTGATGCCACCCAGCGGAGAAAAATCGAGAGAAAGCGTTTCGCACTTCCACCCCTGGTTTGCCGCATAGGCGCGGTACATCTCGAGCAGGTCTGCAGCAAAGAGGTTTGCCTCTTCGCCACCCTCGGCTCCACGAATTTCTACAATGACGTTTTTTCCGTCATTTGCATCACGTGGCAACAAGAGCATTTTGAGTTCAGCTTCAAGCGACAAAAGCTCGGCTTCTGCACTGTCAAGTTCTTCACGAAAAAGGTCGCGCTCTTCGCCCACGGTTTGCTCCATGAGCTCACGGGCGGCTTCTGCATTGCCACGTGTTTCACGCATAGTACGAATGCACTGAACAATGGGAGTCATTTGCTTGTACAGGCGCGAGGCATCGCGCAGTTTGTTTTGGTCACCAACAATGTCGGGGTCACCAAGGCTTGCTTCGAGCTCTCCGTAGTCGCGCTCTATGCCATCTAGGCGATCCATCATGATGGAGAGGCTAACTGTGAGTTCTTGGTTGCAGCGGGAATGCCTAGGAACCGCGCAGGCTTTGTCGCTTTTTCTAATGCCAAACGGTTAGTACGCGTGATGTGCGTGTCGGGCATTGCAATAACAAGTTCTGCATTGGGGT
>CAIOHI010000044.1 GCA_903858075.1 uncultured Actinomycetes bacterium | reverse complement strand
CCATGGGTAGGCGAGTAGTTGCTTCTGAGATCTTCTACTTCCGGTCAGTCGAATGAACTCAAAAATAGGGTCAGTTGTTGCGCTGAGATCGAGCGTGGCGACAACGTCTCCCGCACCGCATTGCCACTCATTTTCGTTTGCGACGAGCAAGAGCGAGCCAACTTCAGCCTGTGATATGTCGCCATGGAGGATGAGTGCTGCAACATTCATTGCAAGGAGTTGTTCATCGGTATCGTCGAGAAAAGGCGACCTTTGTAATGCATGATTCAGGTCGTATTCATGTACCAGCAAGTCGTAAGTCAGTGGCATCGCTAACCGCATGTCGGAGGTCGCCACTGCGCAGAAATTGTTTAACGATCCGCTCCACTCTGCAGTGACGTGTTCTGAAGAAAGACCTCTTCTTGAGATCACTTGCTGATCGACCCAATTCTGTGTGTCGGCAGGTGGTGCATCACCTTGTGATATTGCGACGCATAGCCCAGTGACGTGACTCAAAAGGTCGTGAACGTTCCAGTCGGGACAGCTTTGTATCGTGACTGATTCTTCGACCCGAGATATACCGTTCATGGTATTTACGAAACGAATTTGCGATTGTCTATAGATTTTTGCGTGTTGATCTGCAGTGAATTTGGGAGCGTTAGTCTTCATGTCACCCCAGTTCTTGATTGTCAATGAGTCGTACCTGCGAACCCAAAATAGCCCCAAGAGCAACTAATGGCTTGTTTGTGTCGCGAGAAGGTTGCAACGAGTCTTGCTCTGCTATATCAAAGTAATCAAGTTGAAAGTGCTGCATTTCAGCCAACTTCTTGAGTGCATCTGAGATGGCGTTATTGAGGCTGTTGGTGTCGGGGAAAGAGCGTTTAAACGTCTGGAGAATTTCAAAAAACTTCGGAGCTTCTTTTCTTTCTTCATCAGTGAGCTGGGCATTGCGGCTAGAGAGCGCTAGTCCGTCGTCCTCCCGAACTGTTTCCATGCCGAAGATGTGAATCGGGAAATTAAGGTCTGCTACAAAACGCCGAATAATCGCCAGCTGCTGGTAATCCTTCTTGCCAAAAAATGCGATATTTGGCTGCACAATATTGAAGAGCTTTACAACGACTGTTGCCATTCCGGCAAAATGCCCAGGACGTGAAGAACCTTCAAATAAAGAACCAAGTGAGCCGGGCGTGATGAATGTGTCGAACCCATCGGGGTAAATATCTGAAATCTCAGGCAAATAGACAAAGTCAACATTGAACGCTTTGCAGGTATCAATGTCATCATCGATAGTTCTTGGGTACTTTGCTAAATCGGATGCAGAATTGAATTGCTTGGGGTTAATGAAGATAGATGCAATTGTTACATCTGATTTTTGAGCAGAAACTTTCAACAATTCCGCATGACCCAAATGCAAAGCGCCCATTGTGGGAACGAAGCCAATGGTTTGCGAACTAGCTAAAGTTTGCGCTCGCAACAAGCGCAGCTCTTCAATGCTCCGTAAAATTTGCATTGCTTAGTGGAAAGAATGTTTGTCATCGGGCCACGAACCATTGCGTACGTCTTGAGCAAACTCTTGGAAAGCATTCGTAGCCAATGATTTCATGTCGACGTATTTCTTGGTAAAGGTAAGTTCGCGCTCTGAGAGCCCAAGAATGTCGTGCATCACTAAAACTTGTCCATCGCAAAATGAACCCGCTCCAATGCCTATTGTCGGAATAGAAATTTTTGAGGTGATTTCCTGAGCTAATTCTGTGGGGATACCTTCAAGAACAACTGCAAAGGCGCCTGCTTGTTCAACTGCATGTGCATCGTCAAGAAGTCTTTGGCGGCCACCGGGCTCTACGCCGTCTTGACGGCCTTGCACTTTGTGCCCGCCCATACGATGAACGCTCTGTGGCGTGAGGCCAATATGCCCCATCACTGGAATATCGGCTCGGGTTATTGCTTCAATTGTTGCTGCGACGGTTGTTCCGCCCTCAAGTTTGACGCACTGAGCGCCAGCCTTCATGAGCACTACGGAACTCTCGATGCCTTGGTGTGCACCTACTTGGTAACTACCAAATGGCAGATCGCCAACAACTAAAGCTTTTGGTGAGGCGCGTCGCACAAGAGCAGTGTGGTACGCCATTTCACTCAAGGTCACTGGAATGGTGTTGGAGTGCCCTTGCATGACTGTGGCAACTGAGTCGCCTACAAGAATTGCATCGACACCAGCATCATCGACGATGCGCGCGAATGTTGCATCATAAGCGGTGACCATAACGATTTTTTCCCCAGCAGATTTCATTAACTGAAGCATGGGAACAGTGACAGATTTGCGTGTAGGTGTTGTCATGGCTTTCCTCGAGAACTGGCGATTGAACGCTACTGCCAGAGTGGCTTTTCAACTCTCCAAGGAACAGGATTTCCCCATGTGTCTTGGAAGGTGACTTCATGTGGTGGTTGACGTTGGGCAACGCCCCACTTGCCTGTGGGGTATCCGAGAGTGATCATGGCCATCGGAACCCAGACTCCTGGCTCAGGGGCGCCAAGCAATTCGAGAACCTGTTTTGTGTGGTTTTTGAAAAGTAAAGTTGTGAGAGAGGTTCCAATTCCTTCGGCAGTTGCTGCCAGTTGGAGGCTCCACAAAGCGGGGTAGATAGAGCTCTCGCCATTCGGCTTTCCCCAGGCAAAGAGCAACGTAGGAACGTTGTGCAAGTTGTCGGCTAACCATTCGGCGGATGCGTTTGTCTTCTTGGCTTGAATGACTTCAGGATCAGTTGGGTCACCTTCTTTGATGAGATCCATGACCGCTTTGTACTTAGTTGCGTTTAAGTCGGTGAGACCTTCGCGATACATCTTTTGCAATGCGATGCGTTTTGCAGGGTCTGAGACGAGCAGAAACCGCCAGCTTTGTGTGTTGCCGCCTGATGGTGCACGAACTGCTGCATCGAGGAGTTTTGCAAGAACTGCTTCGGGTATTG
>CAIOHI010000043.1 GCA_903858075.1 uncultured Actinomycetes bacterium | reverse complement strand
GTAGAGCGTTGGCACCGTGACGCAAAGATTCACACCATCTTTGAGGGCACTTCTGAGATTCAGCAGTTGGTGATTGCTCGTGCAATCTCCGGCCTGCGCATCGAATAACTTCGCCGAAAACATCTAACCCGATCCAAATTAAAGAGTTCAGAGAACTCGAGATTGCGGACAGGTCGATTTCCTAAGACAACGTTACAAAAGTTCTCCAACAGGCGTATGTTGTCCACCAAATGTTGGTCACCTTTAGTGGTCAAAATAAGAAGACATCTGATGTGATGCCTCAGGTTCACATAATGTGCATCTATGACCTTTGACCGCATGATCGCTCTCGACTTTGAAACCACAGGGCTCAATCCTGGGTATCGACCATTAGAAATCGCCTGGGTGGAATTCGACAGCAATTTCAATGTGGTTGAGCAGGTGAACTCACTCATCAATCCGCACATTCCCATTGAGTCGGGTGCGCAACGAACACACGGTATCTCGGCTGAAATGCTGGTGAATGAACCTTCGCTTGATGACTTTCTCATGAAAACTCATGCAGAGAAATTTGCTAACGAACACGTCCTCGTTGTTGCACACAATGCGTCGTATGACGTTCCCATGTTCCTGCCGTATTGCAAGAAAATCACTGCGTTGTGCACTATGCGCCTTGGCCAAACGCTCTATCCCGATGCTAAGAACCACACGCTTCAAACACTTTCCACAATGCTCAATGTGGACGTAGAACCAACACATCGCGCACTTGACGATGCACTCACCAGTTTTCATCTCATGAAAAACATCGCTACTGAACACGGCATGTCAATAGATGAAATGCTCACGCTCATTCAGAGTGCATCACTCAATAGTCTCATGCCTTTTGGCAAACATAAGGGAACTAAACTCAAAGACTTGCCCTCCGATTACGTGAGATGGCTCACAGAGAACCTCGACCCCGGCGGCTGGATAGTCGAAGCACTATTGGGGCGGTAGGGAAAAGATCATGCGCATTGCAACGTGGAACCTCAATACATGGATTAATCGCAAAAATGGAATCGATAATTCGACGTTATGGAGTTGGGCCGACGACAACCTTGCAGCTGACCTCGTCATTTTCACTGAAGCTGCGACACCACCGCCACCTGCGGTACGTGCGCAAGGCTGGAGTGTGGTGCATCGACCTGGTGGTTTTCCCAACCGCAGTAATTGGGGAACTCTCATCGCTGGGCGCAACATGCGGATTGAACATCTCACTCATGTGGGCAAAAAGAAGTATGAACTTGACACCAATTTTCCGGGTTCGCTTACTGCAGCTGATGTTTGGGTAAATGATGAATACTTCGCGTGTGTTGTTGGCTTGTATTTGCCCTATCGCAAAGATGCAAAAAAGGAATTCATTGGTCACCCGACCTCGGACCTATTAACGCTGAAAAAAGATTTCCAGCAAATTCTTGAACATTGTGATGGTTCGCTCATTGTCGCCGGCGATTTAAACGATATGCACTACCGCACAGTTCCCAAGCCACTCGGTGCGCTTGGCCTGGTTGACCCTTTTAAGAATCACGATCACGTTACATTTCGCCAAGATTGGGACCACGAAGGGCTCTTTCTCATGGACTACATCTATATGACCCCCCGACTCGCAGATCGCATCACTGCATTTTCGGGAGGAATGGACGATTTCCCCGATGCATTCAGCGTCAGCGATCATGCGCCATTACTCATAGAAATGAATGTTTAGCCCCCGCGCACTTCGCCTGAAATGCCCTCTACACCCTTGCTGTAGAGTTTGAAAACTTATGTTGCGTCTCGTTCACAGCCCCAGCCTTGAACCACTTCTCGAGCAATTAGCGCAGCGCCTTTCAACTCCACTGGTCGACCCTTTTGCCCCCGAACTAGTGGTAGTGCCATCAAGCGATATGGCCCGTTACCTGAAGCGTGAACTTGCTCGCACATTGGGTGCGAGAAATGGCAACGACGGCATTGTTTCCAACATCTCCTTCATTTACCCACGTCAATTAGTGAATGCCACTTCCGTAGATCCCACTGGACTCAAACACAGTGAATGGGATGCCAACAACCTCACATGGAACATCATCGATACATTGCTCACGAACAGCAACATTGTTGTTCCTGGATTCACTGAAGCTCCGCTCACCGTTGCTCGGCGCGCGGCCGACCTCTTCGACCGTTATGCATCACACCGCCCCGAAATGCTCCGACACTGGAGCCTTGGCGGCATCGACGACGGCACACAAACTGCTGATATACCGAACGATGTTACGAAAGACCAGCGCTGGCAAAAAGAACTCTTTAATGAAGTATCAAAGAAGTTCACTGCGGCAGATTTCCCTTCACGTGCACTCAACAACTTAGAAACTTTCGCTACAGCGCTGCAGCGACTTCCCGATGGTTCCGCTCTGCCTGCTCGCCTCAGCGTGTTTGGCATCACCACCCTTAGCCGCGCCGCACGCCATATTCTTGAAGTGCTCAGCCAAGCCTGCGACATACACGTATATATGGTGTACGCCGCGGGTGACGTATGGCCAGCACCCAGCGCTCATGAAGTGCAACTGCGCAACGCTTTTCCTGCTACATCTGTTCAACATCCACTCACCAGCCGCTGGGGTGCACAGGTGCTGGAAAATGCAGCCGTGTTCGGCAAAGTTGAACGCACCTATTTGCCCAGCACAAACGCGGGCAATTCACTATTGCATGACGCGCAGGACAGCATTATTGCTGACTCTTATCAAGATGTTGCTCTGACTGATGATGCACGCAAAGTGCTTCGTGCTTCAAGCGACGGCTCATTACAAGTGCATGCCTGTTACGGCCTTGCTCGTCAAGTAGAAGCTCTGCGCGATGCCTTTCTCCACGAGTTGAACAACAACCGACATCTGCAACTGCGCGACTTCGCCATTTTGTGTGCCGACATAGATGCCGCAGCACCCATCATCAGCGCAGTCTTTGCCCCGCCTGCATCTGCTGGTGGCACGTTGCCATCGCTTCCCATCAACGTGCTCGGCAATAGTGCTTCAAGTCGCGACCCACTCATCGAAGCATTCATCTCAGTTCTGCATTTGCTTACTAGCCGCTGTTCACCCACTGATGTGCTCGACGTTGCACACTTACCCGCAGTGCGTCGCACATTTGGCTTCGACGACGACGCGCTGACACTTCTTGCCACGTGGTCAGAAGACCTCACAGTTCGCTACGGTCTAAATGCCTC
>CAIOHI010000042.1 GCA_903858075.1 uncultured Actinomycetes bacterium | reverse complement strand
GGGATTCTCTGAAATACCGATGACCATTGGAGAACTTCTCTCAGAAGAAGATGGCTATTGGCGTCAGCGACTACGCGATCTCGAACACGAAAAGACGTCAAACGCACAGAGAATCCTTATCGCAAAAGAGTTCCTATACGAGTTAACCAAACTGGCCCTCAGCGACCGATACTTCGAATTTCTGCAGCAGAAAGATTCGTGACACACCCTTAAGGTACTTTATACCCATACAGAAGTGCTCAAGCCGTGAGCATCTCGGAGAGGTCCATTATGCGTAATCAGTCAATGTCTACAGAAGAGTTCAACAACCGCTTCGAGGAAGCTGTACGGATCGTTGATGGCCCTCACCCTGAGCGCGCGGTTCAGCTGCTTGAGGACCTCATGCTGGAGGCTTCTGAGTTCTACCTAGCAGACGATCAGATTGTCATTCAGCTACGCATGTACCTGGGTAGCGCTCTCTGGCGAAGTGATATCTATGCCAGAGCCGTGCCTATTCTCGAGGCTGCATTGGAAGATGCTATTCGTGCACTTGGTTGGGAAGACAGAGTCACTTTTTCATGTGCCGGCAATTTGTGTCGTGCCCTGAGTGGCATTGGGCGTGACAAGGAAGCTGTACGTCTCGCAACCTCGACCTACGAAAAGCGAATCACGGTTTTTGGTGAACTTGATAATGGAACATTGAATTCCTTGGGGCACTTAGCCAACTTGTACTTTGATGCGGGCAACTTCAACAAGGCCGTTGAACTGATGTCTTCCTTGCTAGAGAAGCGGACCGAGGCATTTGGCGAGCACGATTCACGCACACGTAGCAGTAAATACAATCTCACGGTGATGCGTGCACGACGCGACAACAACGAGCAGGATCTTCTTGATCTCTTAGTTGAGTACACGAACGAGCTCGGACCAGAACACCCACATACCATCGGCGTCTGGAAACACATTGCTGCAATGTTCGAGCGCAATGGCCTGCTAGAGGAAGCTCTAGTAACTTGGCGTGAAGTGGAACTGAAACTGACCGATGCATTCGGTGAAGTAGCTCTTCCCACCCTCAAGGCGGCGCGTCGCCGGCTCATGGTGCAGCAAGCTCTCGGTGACAATCAGGTAGCACAACAGTTAGAAGTTGTTGGCAACACCATCCTGCGAATCTCCGGACAAGACATCTAGTCGATTCCGCATCATGCAGCTGAGCCAGCTTCAGGATGAATAGCTAAAAACTTGACTGCTGAATCTTCTTAGCCGGACGCATCACTGTCTGAAACGCATTAAATACGTTCGCCAATACATTCAAACGCTCAGAAGGATCCACTCCTGCTGGAATCGAAAGGTGAAAGTTCAATTCTTTACCGTTCGGGCGAGCGAGACCTGCCGCTTCAAGATTTGCCCACGCACTTGATGGGATACTGAGACCCCAGTAGGAGTAGTCAGCCTGTAATTCCACAATCAGTGCACCATCCTCTAACCACATGAACTGGACATACGAAGAGACTGTCTTGCTGAGGCCACTCGCCTTCTTAGCTGACATTACAAAGGCTGTTTTGCCAGCACTACGAAGCCGATACAAGTTCTGTACCGCTTCTTCCGCAATATCAAATGGAGAATCGCCCCATGTCATCGAGCTGGTCACAGGCCCCGAGCCCTTAGGAATAGAAACAGAACCTCTTCCCGATGTAGTGCTGCTGCTGGTATCGAAAAAGGTTTTGGAGGTTCCTGGACCTTTACTAAATGGGTTTTCTGAGTCATGTCTCGGATCTGGCAAAGAGTTACCACGCGGGGCCGGAGAACTCTGCAGACCGAGATGATTACAAACGAAATCAATCATGCCTGTGATACTCACGTCGTTGATTACGCCGAGATTACCCCGAGAAGAATCGGCATGCCACGTACCAATCATCCAAGGAGCACCAGACATCGCTGGTGCTTCACATGTGTAGTACTTGAGAGATTGTGTTGGGTTCGCATCTGTAAATGCAGCAACCGCTACCAATGCTTCTAACCCGCCTTTAACCGGAGGCCCAGTTATGACAAGAAATGTCCAACCGCTTGCCGGACTTAGCACCGACACATTGAAGTCGTCGCGTGTGAGATCTAGCTCACGAGGCAATGTCCCGAATGGACCGACACCAGAGACAAATTTCGCTGTCGCCCGCCAAAATCCAATCATGTATGCGTGACCTTCACCGTTTTTCGATGCTGCAAGAAGTTCATCGAATATAACGCCTCGCAATGCATCAGGTAACGTTCGATAGAAGAACATGTAATGAGTGTCGTGGTATTGAGTCATATCTTTCAATCTCTTTTAAGTCCGTATGAAGTCAACATAACATGAAACTTGTGTGGCGCTTCAAGTAGGAGCCGTTAAAAGGATTGGACCGAAGCG
>CAIOHI010000041.1 GCA_903858075.1 uncultured Actinomycetes bacterium | reverse complement strand
TGTATCAAGCTCGCGCCACGAAGTGGAAATTCCGCCAAACTTGATTGCAATGTCATTTGGCCGCCAACGCGCCCAGTACTCACCAATTTTTGCCAAGTTCATATGTGATACCCCCACAAAAAGGTAGCCCTACGGTTCAGCCCGTATCGTATTGGCATGTCTTTGCCTACTTTTCTCACCGTTTCAGGCTCATTACGCGCAGGAAGCTTCAATACAGCCATACTTGAGCGCTTTGCCCAGTTCGCTAGCGCAAATGCCAACGTGGTGCACAGTCATCACCTAGGTCAGCTTCCCCTCTATAACCAAGACCTCGACACCGACACTCCTCCTGCCGTTGTCGCTGCGGCCCGTGCAGAAATTGCGGCAAGCGACTTCGTTGTTGTCGCTACACCTGAATACAACTACGGCATTCCTGGCCCTTTGAAGAACTGGTTTGACTGGATGAGCCGCCCTTACGGCGCGCATGTTTTCTTAGGAAAGAAAGTTTTCATCATTGGTTCAGCACCTTCACCACGAGGTGGAAAGAACGCTGTGGAATACCTACGCCTCGGCTTTACTGCCATACAAGCAGTGGTTGTTGGCGACGAGGTCCTGCTACCAAATATTCACGAAACGTTGAATGCGGCGAAGTCGGGCGAAGACACAACGCTCACAACGCTCTTCGCTCACATTCTGGAGAGTTGCCAGTAACTCGCGCTAAGCGAGCACTACTACTTTGGTTCCCATTTCTACCCAGTTGAAAAGGAACTCGGCATCACGCGCAGCCATGCGAATGCAACCGCCGCTTTGGAACGTGCCGAGTTGTTCTTCTGTTTGCATCAGACCTTTTACATTGCAGTGGCCGCCGGTCCACGCACAGGTAGGAATTTCATGGAACGCAATGGTGTTCTTGCCATTGGGGCTGATCGCAAAGCGAGTTGACCACTTCATTTTAATTTCTGGGAAGAAAATACTTTGAGAGAATTCACTCTTGCTAAATACGTTGTACGTTTTTGGCTTTGGCACAAGCTTCTTGCCCGACACTGGAACCGACAAAGCGACAGTTCCATCTTCTTCAATAATCCAGACCCAGTTGTCCATGTTCGCGTAAACAATGCGCCTACCCTTGCCCGACTTTTCTGGAACTGGACGCGGGTTTTCACGTGAATACACCACCACTGTGGTGGTGGTTGGCCCAGGGGCAGTTGTCGTGGTGGTTTCGGGAATAGTGGTGACCGGAATCGTTGTGGTTGTTGGAGCAACGGTTGTTGACGTGGTCGATGTAGCAGAAGCACTGCTTGATGTTTCACCAAAAGCAGCAAAGGCGATGACCCCAGTAAAAATAATGACAACAGCAACCGCTGCCAGTAATTTCACAAGTGTCTTTAACTTCACAATTTCACAGTAGCAATGCTCGAGTGCTGAAACTTGGAACTACTTCGGTAAGTAGACACTTTTTTTCATAGGTGCTTCACCATTGGCTACTTCCACAAGGCCATCTTCACTCAACTTGATCAGATGGGCGTAAACACTTCTGCCTGCCGCTTTATGCAACTGCTGATGAACGTCGGCATAAAGAACTTCCACCATTTTCTTAATGGTGCTTACTCCCGCGCGCACTTGTTCAAGTACTTGTGCTTCACGTTCTTCTCGATGTTCCAAATATGCCCGTAAAAAAGGTTGCGGGTCTGTAATGGGGTTTCCGTGTGTTGGCCACAGCACCTTGTCGTTACGCGCCTGCAATTTGCGCACTGAGGCAAAGTAGTCGCGCATGTCTCCATCGGGCGGGGTCACCACAGTTGTACTCCACCCCATAATGTGATCACCTGTGAAGAGAGCCTCTTCAGCGTCGAGAGCAATACATAAATGATTTGATGTATGGCCAGGAGTATGAACACCCGTTAACGACCAATTGCCTACCGTGAGAAACTTCTCGCCGTCTTTCACCAAGACATCGGGCACAAATGCAGTGTCTACGTGCTCGCGTACATCAGTTTCTGTACCCGATGTATCAACAACATCTTTTTCATCGTCATCATCATCTGCAACTACTTCATAATGCGGATGTGGACCAAAGGCGTAAGTTGGCGCACCGTAAGTATCTTTCATCCATTGTGCAAGCGGCGAATGATCACCATGACAGTGTGTTGCCACAATTCCCACTACACGTTCACCTCGTAATGCATCTTCTAATGCCGTTCGATGAGAGTCAAGAATGGGGCCTGGGTCAATAACAACAACATCACCATTGCCCACGATGTATGTGCCCGTACCGCGATACGTGAATTTTGAAGGGTTATTGGCTATTACCCGCCGAATGAGTGGCGACACCTGTTCACATGAACCATATTGCACATTCTCTAGTGCAGGCACAAAAGGAATGGGCATTACTTAATTGCGATTCTTCTTTACACGTCGCACGCGTTCTTTAGCAGGCACAACATGTGTGAGTGGACTTTCAATTACTTCGTGGCGTATTCCCCATTCACTGGAAATTGCCTGAATCATCGCCGCCCCCGGCAATGCAAGCACTGCGCCCACCGGACCCAGTACCGCGGCGCCAGCTAGTGCAGAACCAAATGCGAGCGCTGGATGTAGTTCCATGGTGCGAGCAGTAATGCGTGGCGAAAAGAGATAGTTCTCAACTTGCTGATAAACCAAGATGAATCCAATAACAAACAATGCCGAAGCCGGATGATTTACAAAACTCAGTACCACGGGAAGAACACCTGCAACATATGTTCCTACTACTGGGAGGAACTGCGACACCACGCCCACCCACAGCGCCATTGCAATAGGTGCTGGCGTGCCAATTGCCTGAAAAGCAATCCAGTGGAAAAAGCTCGACAGCAACGCCAATAGCGCTCGCGAATACAAATAGCCCCCAGTTTTATTCACTGCGATTTCCCAACCCGCAAGCACCCGGCGTTGTCGGTCGGGCGCTAGCCGCGAACACAAGGCGCGACGCAATTTTGGCCCATCAGCAACGATATAGAAAGTAAAGAGCAGAACTGAAAAAGCTTGCAAGAGAGCGCCAAGAGCTTGTACCGACAAGTTGATTACTTTGTCTTGCTGCGAATCAATAAATTTCTGCACCGGCCCATTCGGGTCTGAGATTTTGTTATTGACTTCTTGTGGGTTGATTTTTGCATTGAATGTGTCGTTGATAAATGACACCGACTCATTCACATATTTCTCGCTGTTCTGCAAAAGATCAGCCATCTGGCTCGCCACTAGCGTTGCAAACAGCGCCAAGAATGCCACCGATAAGACCACGACACTCAAGACAATGCTGATTGTTGCCCGACCACGTTTCCATCCGCGCGCTTCTAATTTGTTGACGCCGGGTTCAATGGCAAATGCAAGAAAGAGGGAAACCAGCAACAAAATGAAAAGGTTTGTGAGGCGGTTAATGGAATGACGAGTTGCCACCATGACCAAGAACCCCACCCAGAAAATGACGGCTGCTCGAACGAGCCACCGTGTGGATCCCACGCGATTTTTTTCGGACTGCGGTATGTTTTCTTCACCTGGAGACGACATAAGTGAAGCGTACGCTGTCAAGATAAGCCCATGGCATCCATTGAGGTCACCGAGTGCATCGAATCAGTTCGCAAACTCATTGCAGACAACATTCGCGAACGCGTGGTTGGCCCCGATAGCTCCACCAAGGCTCAAGATCTCATGTCCGCCCCTGGCCCTCGTTGGTTTACCCCCGACCGGCCCATTTACCGCGTTCATGGCGATGCCTCAATGTTTATTGGTGGCCTGCGTGCGGTTCTCTTTCAGTCGCTTCACCCACTAGCCATGGCAGGCGTGGCCATTCATTCCGATTACAAGGCCGACCCGTGGGGCCGTCTGCAACGCACTGCCGATTTCTTGGCGTCCACCAGCTTTGGTACCGCCGAAGTAGCCCAAGCAGCGGTCAACCGCGTGCTCGCAGTTCACGAGCGTGTTACTGGAGTTGCCTCCGATGGTCGCCCGTACTCGGCAAATGACCCACACCTCTTGTTATGGGTGCACGTTGCCGAAGTCGACAGCTTTCTTGCCGCCTACCAACGTTACGGCGCAACGTCTCTCGACCAGAAAGATCGTGACGGCTACGTGGCCGACATGTCGGTAATTGCAAGCGCACTTGGTGTACCGAACCCGCCCACGACAGAAGCCGAGTTGCGCAAACAACTTGCAGACTTCCGCAGTGAATTGAAATCTACAAAAGAAGCACGTGATGCAGCCCGGTATCTCATTATTCAACCGCCTCTTGAATTTCCTGCACGCGCCGCGTATTCACTCATTGCTGCTGCCGCAGTATCGCTTCTTCCTGCCTGGTCGCGCTTTCCGCTACGTCTTCCGTATCTTCCTCTGACGGAATTTGCTGTTGCTCAGCCTTTGGGCGATGTAATTACTCGCACATTTCGCTGGGCAATAGATGGCGACTTAACTGCACCTACTACCGCATCATAAAGAGCCTGTGCATACGGGTCGCTAGCAGCGGTGTCTTCCGGATGCCATTGCACTGCGAGTAACCAACTTGTGTTGTGTTCTGCAGCTTCAATGAAACCATCGCTCGACCACGCAACTGCAGTGAGACCTTCGCCCAATGCATCAATTGCTTGGTGATGAAATGAAGCAACGTCAATTTCATTTGCACCAATAACACGATGAACGTGCGAACCTTCGGCAATACGTACAGAATGAACTGCAAACTCTTCGCCGTCGGGAAAATTAATTGGCTTGTGTGCAATGTTTGATTCGTCGTCAATGTGCTGGTGCAAAGTTCCGCCTAGTGCCACATTGACCAATTGAATGCCCCTGCACACTGCGAGAACTGGCTTTTCTAGCAACATCGCTGCATGCAATAACGCCATTTCGAAATGGTCTTGCAGAGCATTTACACCATAAGTACGCGGGTGCGGCTCATGGCCATATAACGCGGGGTCGACATCGGGCCCACCCATGAGCAACAACGCATCGAAGGTGCTCATCACTTCTTTCGCAGCATCACTCGTCAAATCACGCGGCGTAATGACAACAGGTTCTCCACCCGCACGAAGAATTGCATCTAAATAACGTTGCCCAGCGAAGGTTGCTGCATCGCGAGAAACTTTTCCCGCACTTGCTGTGCGACCCGCAACTGCAACGAGCGGTGCCACGAATTAGTCGGCGACGGTAATGGTGACTGAGTTGATGACCACGTCTGTTTTTGGACGATCGCCAGAACCTGTTGCAACTTTTTGCATTGCATCAACAACTTCGAGACCTTTAACAACTTGGCCAAACAACGCATACGCAGGTGGCAAGCGGCAACCATCGGGGCCAGAGATAATGAAAAACTGTGAGCCGTTTGTGTTTGGCCCAGCGTTTGCCATTGCGAATGAACCCACTTGGTACTGACCAGCCGATGGCAGTTCGTCTTCGAATCGGTAACCCGGGCCACCGGTGCCGGTGCCTGTTGGGTCGCCACCTTGGCAAACAAAACCATTGATGATGCGGTGGAAAATAATGCCGTCGAAATAATGGTTCAACGCGAGAAACACAAAGCTGTTGACGGTCTTTGGAGACTTGATGGGGTCGAGAGCAATGACCATGGTGCCCATTGAGGTCTCCATAGTTGCGGTGTAGCGCTTGGCGGGGTCAATGCCCATTTCGGGGTATGCCGCAAATTTTTGCTGCTGAGGGGCGGATCCGTCGAATGGGGGAAAAGCTGGTGCACTGGACATAAAACAACACTATCTGCCCAGGCGAGCCAAGCACTAACCTCAGACCTATGGAAAATGAGTTTGCATCGTCAGCCCCAGAAATCAGCCTCGACGCTGTCGACCTCGACACCATTGAGCAAGATCTTGCCGATGTAGAAACAGCACTTGCCCGCCTTGAAGCTGGCACGTACTGGACCTGTGAAACAACAGGTCAAGAACTTCCGAGTGATCTTCTTGCAGCGCAACCAACCGCGCGCAGCATTACGTCTCTTTAGTTATCGCGCAGCTTCGACAGCAAGCGCAATATTTCGAGATAGAGCCATACGAGTGTGATGACCACACCGAGCGCCGCAAACCACTCCATTTGTTTCGGTAGTCCTTCTTTTTCACCGCGCTCAATGAAGTCGAAATCGAGTGCAAGGTTTGCTGCAGCAAGACCAGCAACAAAAATGCTGAATCCAATGCCAAGCAGGCTGGCGTCGTTGAAAAACGTAATGTTTGCGCCAAGCAAATTGAAGATAAAAGATACGCCGTAAAAAATAAGTAGGCCCACCATGGCACTCATTACAACGCGCCGGAATTTGTCGTTCACGCGAATAATGCCCGTGCGATACATCACCAACATTGCAACAAAAACTCCGAGCGTTGCACCAACTGCTTGCAGCACAATGCCGCTGTATTGAATGCTGTACGCGCGTGAAATGGCACCCACCACAACGCCTTGCGCAATGGCATACATCGGTC
Organism: uncultured Actinomycetes bacterium; assembly: GCA_903858075.1. GTDB lineage: Bacteria > Actinomycetota > Acidimicrobiia > Acidimicrobiales > Ilumatobacteraceae > F1-20-MAGs119. The sequence goes on along the minus strand of CAIOHI010000041.1, from coordinate 383 downwards.
CTAAAACGCGTGCGTACTGCGGGCGGAAACTTGCGCCCAATGCACACACAAACCCCACAAGTACTCCCGCAATAATCCAACCTGGGAATTGCACTTGGCCGGCAACCGGCTCGCTCACCAGGCTCCAGCCGAAGGTGGCTGCACCCAATAAAATTGCCAAAAGCGTCAAAGTGGCTGTTGCTGCCCCGCTGGCGGTCATGGTGTCGCCCGCTGCTCGGGTTCCCGCCCAGGGGCTCACTGGGCCATCGGAAAGTGGCGGAATAGCCGTTGTTTGTGCACTTTTCGCTGTGCCGGCATCGGCCTCTGAGGCTGCCCAGCCGCGCTGCGCTGCCTGCTTCATCGACTTTTCATTAAGGAGTGGATTTGCCATACAGCCCACGTTA
>CAIOHI010000040.1 GCA_903858075.1 uncultured Actinomycetes bacterium | reverse complement strand
GGGTTCACAAGGCGAACCAATGGCGGCTTTGTCGCTTTTGGCACGCGGTGAGAACAAGTGGATCAAAGTGGGCGAAGACGACGTAGTTATTTTGTCGAGTCACCCCATTCCAGGAAACGAAATGCATGTAGGACGGGTTATTGATGGCTTGTTGCGTTCCGGAGCAGAAGTAGTTCACTCTGGCATCGTCGACGTGCACGCTACAGGGCACGCACAAGCCGATGATTTGAAGACGTACATGAATGTCACTCAGCCCGAGTGGTTCATCCCTATTCACGGCGAGTTCCGTCACATGATGGCAAATGCCAAGTTGGCACGAACAATGGGTGTGCATCCGCGCAATGTGGTGATGTGTGAAGACGGTGTTGTGGTGGAACTTTCCGCTGAAGGCGTCAAACACGTGGGCCGTATTCCTGCCGGCTATTTATATGTCGATGGCGTGGTGGGCGATGTGGGTCAAGGCGTCTTGCGTGACCGAAAGGTTCTTGCCGAGGAAGGCGTCGTAGTTGTTGTTGTCACCATCGACATCGAATCGGGTGTCGTCATTACTGGCCCAGAAATTATTACTCGCGGGTGGGTGTATGCCCCAGAGGCGGAAGACCTTCTCGACGAAGCCTGCGACACGGTTGCTCGGGCAGTAGAGCAGGCTCTGCGTGATGGTGGCCGCGATGTTGTTGCTCTCGAACAAGTAGTACGAAAAGCCACGGGCAAGTTTGTTGCGGCTCGAACCAAACGTAAACCCATGATTGTTCCTGTGGTGATGGAAACCTAAGACACATGTTGAAGTCGAAAAATCTTTTGTTAGTCATTGCTCTGGCGACTGTTGTGATGTCTGGGTGCGGCAGCAGCAAAGAAGCACTCTCGGTGAGTGATATTGATAACGCGGTAGCAGCCGTTGGCAAGGTTTTGGGTAAGAACCCTGAGTTCTATGAAATCAATGCCACGCCAACTTTGGTGAATCTTTTTGCCGCCGACGGTAAGGGAAACGCAATCAACTTTGTTTTTGAAGAAGGAAAATTGGCGCAAGAGACCTCGGTAGCACCAGCAGAGGGCGAGAGTTTCTCCGCTTCAGGAATGGCCTTTAATTCAAAAGTCTTCTCTCGTGTGCAAAAGGAACTGCCCGATTCCATCTTGAGGGCCTTCAGCGTCATTGGCGATAACCCCACGGGTGGAGTTCAATATCGTGTGGTTCTGCAGTCAGACATGGGTGGTCAGCTTGCTGTTTTTGTTGACCCCACAGGAAAAATCCTCGGAACCGATGTAATGAGTGGACTCGGCACCTAAAAACTCCTGCTCACAGGGGGAGAGTCCCCGATGGGGCAAGACCCCATTGGTACCGTAGAAACATGTCGAAGCAGGCCTCGCGCCCGAAAAAAGCTGCTGCTCAACCCAGGAAGCGCGCTCAACCGCTGCCCAAGCGCAGTGCCTCACCTGTGCGTGAACACGCCGCAGTGAAAGCAGCGGTAGGTGGCCGCGAAAATGAGTTCTTGGGTATCGGCATCGTGGTCATTGCCGTCTTGGCGGCATTGGCTATTTACCTCGATGTTGCGGGCCCGCTCGGCGATGCCATCGATACTGGCCTTGGCTGGCTCGTTGGTCTGGGCAGGTTCTTCTTGCCTCCCGCAATAGCACTGCTTGGTGTCACGCTGATTCGCCGTAACGAGTCGGAACATCGCTTGCGCGTAGGGGTCGGTAGCACGCTCATCGTGTTATCAATCTTCGGCTTGTTGCACCTTGCGCGAGGTGCGGGGCACATGACCGCAAGCGTCGATGCATTGAAACCAGCCGGTGGTTGGATCGGTGCCATTGTAGGTCAGCCGCTGCGGTCGTTGCTCAGCATTGTTGGTGCAGTTGTTGTTCTTCTCGCAATCCTCCTTGGAGGAATTCTCATTGCAACAGGAATGTCGCTTCCTTTGTTATGGAAAAAACTCAGCGGCGGAGTCAATGTTGTCGCTGTTCCTGCATCGCGCGCAGCGAAGAAGGTAATGAACGATATTTCAACTGTGTCAAGTGAACGAGAAGCAGAGAATGCGCGCTTTTTCGATATTGAAGCAGAGGAAGCCGATGAAGAACTACCCGCTCCTGGCCCAGTAGACAATTCTCATGTTCCCGAGTTCGACCCAGGTGCTCCACGCCCGCCTCTGTACGACATAGAAAAAGATCAACCCAAACCGGCGCGCATCACTCCGGCAGCAAAAAAGCCTGTTGTGCAACCTGTGCCAGAGCGCGAGCCGGCTGTCAACGCAACAAACGGCGACGAGTTAGCTCTTGGTCCTGCGGCACAACGCGGCAACTGGAAGCTTCCCGCAAAATCCATGCTGTCGGTGACGCCTGTGCAAGCAATCGACAAAGCTGAAGTTGAAGAGCGTGGGCGACTTCTTGAAGAGTCACTTGCTTCACATGGTGTAGATACCAAACTCGTTGGCATGACCGTTGGTCCTACGGTCACGCGTTACGAGCTAGAGCTTGGGCCAGGTGTAAAAGTTGCTCGCGTTACAAGCCTCGACCGCGACATCGCCTACGCAATGGCGGCAACCGACGTGCGCATTCTCGCGCCAATTCCTGGTCGCTCTGCAATTGGTGTTGAAGTTCCCAACACAACGCGTCAGCTTGTTTCCTTGGGAGACCTCATTTCTTCAGCAGAAGCTAAAGCAGCAACGCATCCACTTGATGTTGCTGTGGGTAAAGATATTGCGGGTCGTGCAGTATTCATCAACCTCGCAACAACACCTCACTTGCTTATTGCTGGCGCTACTGGTGCGGGTAAGTCAAGCGGGCTCAACTGCATCATTACTTCGTTGCTCATGCGTAGCACTCCCGACCAAGTGCGCCTCATTCTCATCGACCCGAAACAAGTGGAAATGGGTCAATACGGGCGTTTGCCGCACCTTCTGACGCAACCAGTAACGAACCCGAAAAAAGCAGCGAACGCATTGGGTTGGGCTGTGAAAGAAATGGAACGCCGCTACGACTTGTTAGTGGAAGTGGGCTTCCGTGACATTGGCGGCTACAACGCAGCATTCGACCGTGGCGATCTCATTCCAGAGCCAGGCGTAGAAAAAGAATACGAACGTCTGCCATTCATTGTTGTGGTGGTCGACGAATTAAACGACCTCATGATGGTGGCTGCGCGCGACGTTGAAGACTCCATTACGCGCATTGCGCAAAAGGCACGTGCCGTGGGTATTCACCTCATCATCGCTACACAGCGCCCCAGCGTCAATGTCATCACGGGTGTTATTAAAGCAAACATTCCGGCACGCATGGCTTTTGCAGTTTCAAGCCTCACCGACAGCCGAGTCATTCTCGATCGCCCAGGTGCCGAGAAACTTGTTGGTAAAGGCGACATGTTGCTCTTGCCAGGAAACACCAACATTGCACAGCGTGTTCAAGGCTCATGGGTCACCGAAGAAGAAGTGCGAGCCATTGTGGCGCACTGGCGACGCCAAGCACCAGAAGTGGTGTACGTCAGCGGTATTGAAGGTGAAGTCACCGCAGGTGGCGGCTCAGGGGTCTATGGCGGCAGTTCTGGTGACGATGGTGACGATGAATTGTTGAAACAAGCAATGGAGCTTGTGGTGAACGCTGGCGTTGGCTCTACATCAATGCTGCAACGCAAACTCAAAGTGGGTTTTGCTCGTGCCGGGCGTCTCATGGATCTCTTGGAAGAGCGTGGGGTAGTGGGCCCAGGCGAAGGTTCTAAGGCTCGTTCAGTGCTCATGTCAATTGAGGAATTTGAACTCCTCCAACAAAACGACTAGTTCGACGTCGGTAAGATACGCCCGTGGCATCTCAGTTTTACGTTGAAACACTCGGCTGCCCAAAAAACGAGGTTGACTCAGAAAAAATAATGGGTCTCCTCATTTCTGAGGGCCATACGCAAACAAACGATGTGTCGCAAGCCGATGTAGTTGTTGTGAACACCTGTGCATTCATCGAAGAAGCGCGCCGCGAAAGTATCGACACCATCTTGAATCTCTCCGACCAACGTAAAGAGGGTTCGCGGCTAGTGGTGACAGGTTGCATGGCAGAGCGCTACGGCGATGAACTTGCTGCAGAACTTCCTGAGGTCGACCAGGTAGCCGGCTTTGGTGTGTCGGTCACGCTCGGGCGTAAGCCTGTTGCGCTCGGCGCAACAGCGGTTCCAACGTTCGACTTGTTGAACTTGCCGCGCCCGAAGTCAACTTCGCCGTGGGCGTATCTGAAAATTGCCGAAGGCTGCGACCGCTCATGTGGGTTCTGCGCCATTCCGTCATTCCGTGGTCCGCAACGCAGTCGCGATATCTCTTCGCTGTTAACAGAAGTAGAGCAACTAGAGGCGCGAGAAATTGTTTTGGTTGCACAAGACCTCGCCAGCTACGGCAAAGATCGCCCCGATGAATTGGGCGCCGGCTCTATTGTTCCGTTGGTCAACTCGGTTGCCGCATTGGTTGACCGCGTGCGCTTGCTGTACCTATACCCAAGTGATTTAAGCGACGATCTCATTCATGCCATTTTGAATACTGGTGTGCCGTACTTCGACTTGTCGCTTCAGCATGTGTCGAAGCCACTGTTGCGCAAAATGCGCAGATGGGGCGACGGCGACCGCTTTTTGCAGCGCATTGCCGATATTCGCAAACTCAACCCCAAAGCTGTTTTCCGGAGCAACTTTATTGTTGGGTACCCAGGTGAAACTGAAGCAGACCACGACCAAATGTTGCGCTTCATTGAAGAAGCACAACTCGACTGGTGTGGGTTCTTCACCTACAGCGCAGAAGACGGCACGTATGCAGTTGACCTGCCCGACCAGGTGCCAAAAGAACTTATGTTGCTACGTCATGGCGAATTGCAAGAAATGCAAGACACCATTACGGCTAGTAAGCGCGACGATGAAATTGGTGAGGTGCACCGCGTACTTGTTGATGCGCCAGGCGTAGGCCGCAGTCATCGCGAAGCACCAGAAATTGATGGCATTGTGCAAATTCCAGTGTCGTGCAAGGTCGGTACGTTTGTCAACGTACGCGTCATCGATGCCATTGGCCCCGACCTCGTCGCAGAATTAGTGACGCCGGGCGAATAGAGTAAAAGCGCATGCCAGTAGACCCCAACGCCATCGCCACGTGGGCCAATGCCGTCACGGTCATGCGCATTTTGGTGTCACCCATCTTGTTTGCAGTTATTCCATCCGACTCCAACGGGTCATGGGTGGCTTGGACCATGTGGTTTGTCCTGTGTGCAAGTGACGGTGTCGACGGATATTTGGCCCGGCGTCATGGAGCAACACATTCCGGCGCATTTCTCGACCCACTTGCCGACAAGGTGTTGGTGCTTGGCGCAATGTTTACCCTTGTCAGCCGCGGTCTTTTCCCGTTGTTGCCTGTAGCTATCATCGCAACGCGTGAAGTGCTTATTAGCGTGTATCGCGTAGTTGCCGGCTCGAAGGGTGTGTCAATACCAGCTAGCAAACTCGCGAAGTGGAAAACCTTCGGGCAACAATTCGCAGTGGCCTGCGCACTTGCGCCACTCACAGTGAACAATTTTGATTACACGTGGAAAATTTTGTTGTGGTTCTCTCTGGTCCTCACTCTCATTAGTGGCGCCCAATACGCAGTGCGGGCGTACCGCGGTCACCAGCATCAAGCAAATACCTCAGCACACTCGGCGTAAACATGCGTTGTGATGTGCTTGCCGTCGGCACTGAACTCCTCCTCGGTCAAATTGTCGATACCAATTCGTCGTGGATAGGCGAGCAGCTCGCTGCACACGGCATTTCATCGCACTTACAAGTAAAAGTTGGCGACAACATTGAACGCATAGTGGCCGCTTTGCGTGCACGTTTAGAAGAAGCTGACGCTGTCATTATGTGCGGCGGGCTTGGCCCCACGCATGACGACCTCACGCGTGAGGCTATTGCACAGGTAATGGGTGTTGAACTGGAGTTCCACGACAGCATCGCCGACGTTATTCGTGAACTCTTTGCCTCACGTGGTCGCACCATGGCAGAAAATAACTTGCAACAAGCAATGGTGCCAAAGGGTGCAAGCATCATTGCCCAAACGCGTGGAACTGCACCGGGGCTCATGTGTCCTGTACTCATGAACGGCAAAACCAAAATGGTGTACGCGGTACCGGGTGTGCCGCACGAAATGCACGACATGATGCAGCGCGCCATTCTTCCCGACCTCGTTGCACGCAGCGGAGTGCAAGCTGTTATTGCGAGCAAGGTGTTGCGCACCTGGGGCGAAAGCGAGAGCGGGCTCAACGAACGCCTTGACGGAATCATTGAAGAACTAGAAAACAACCCAAATGGTTCTTTGCCTACCCTCGCATTCTTGGCAAGTGGCTGGGAAGGAATCAAAGTTCGTCTGACTGCACGTGCTGCTACCAGTGAACAGGTGAGTCAAGTGCTCGCGACGTGGGAAGAGCGTGTGCGTGGCGTAGTAGGCGACATTGTCTTTGGAGTTGATACCGACACCATGGAGTCTGTTGTTCTGCAAACGCTTCGTTCGCATGGTCATACGTTGGCAGTTGCGGAATCGGTGACGGGTGGTTTAGTAACGGGCCGCCTCACCAACATCGCAGGCGCAAGTGACGTGCTTGTGGGTGGTGTGGTGTCGTATGCCTCTGAAGTGAAATATGACGTACTGAACGTGCCACGCGGCCCAGTGGTGAGTGGGGAAGCAGCTATCGCGATGGCTCGAGGTGTCAAGGCGGCTTTGCATTCCTCGGTCGGGTTGGCGCTGACAGGTGTCGCTGGGCCCACCGAGCAAGAAGGGCAGCCCGTGGGAACTTTGTGGGTAGGGGTGTGCCTTGCCGATGGAAGTGAACATTCACAGCACTTTCGTCTCGCCTCTGCTCGCGACCAAATGCGCCAAATGTCGGTGATTACCGCGCTCAATTATTTACGTCGTCTCTACTTGTAGATTATTGGTAATGCCCCCGTAGCTCAGTTGGATAGAGCAACGGACTTCTAATCCGCAGGTCGCATGTTCGATTCATGCCGGGGGCGCTAGATCGATGGAGGGGATTTCAATCGCAATGAAAGACATGCAGAATCACTTCCGGCTCGTTTTCTAATGCGGCATCTACGTGCTGTCTCGGCGCTTGTCGCTCTGGGTTTAGTTGGGTGTCTCGCTGGAATAAACCCTGTGGGTGGTGGGTCCAAGTCCGGTGGAGTTATTCAGAATGCAAGAAAGTCATTGCCTTACGCCTCTGTGCTCAATGCCAAGTCGAAGGTCGCTCCTGCTTCGAGGGAAGTTGTCTTTCGCATTGATCTCCAAGCGGCGATACCTTATATAGGCGCAAACAATTCTTATGATTTAGGGTTCACGGGCAAGGGAACCTACGTCGCCGTCATCGACACAGGGGTTGAAGTTGGGCACCCATTTTTAGCTGGCAAAGTTGCCCTGGAAGCGTGTTTTTCAAGTGAGTGTCCAAATGGAGAAACTGAAATGTATGGTCCTGGCGCGGCAACGCCGATGCATTGGCATGGAACCCATGTTGCTGGAATCATCGCAGGAGAAAATCAAGAATTTCATGGAATAGCTCCTGATGCAAAAATCATTGCGATCAATATTTTTGACAAGAGTGGTGCCTCCCTAGATCAAAATGTTGTAAAAGCTCTGGCATACATCGTTTCGCTCACCAGCGATTACAACATTGCCGCAGTGAACATGTCATTAGGGACACCACGAGCATTCACCGAAACGTGTGATGCATATCTTCCTGCTGTGACCGCAGAAATTCATAATCTCAGAATCAAAAATGTTGCCACGGTAATTTCATCTGGAAACAACTATTCCTTGGGGATGTCATCACCTGCATGTATTTCTGAAGCAGTGAGTGTTGCTGCTTCGCACATAACGCACAATCTCATTACGGACTTTTCAAATTTCTCTGAGTTCACCACTCTTGCGGCACCGGGGTACAGGATCAATTCTTCAAAAATGTCTGGCACGTATGGCACGGCATCTGGAACATCAATGGCTGCACCATTTGTTGCAGGAGCTTTTGCGGTACACCGATCCAAATATGGCGTTCAATCGGTTGAAGATGTAGTAGCTGCTTTCCAAGAGACAGCGGTTCCGGCAACTCACGGCTACACCGGGATTATTGCAAAGCAGATAGACCTCCATTCCTTATTTGCATTGCCTGTTCCTCCAACCACCACGGCCGTCGTATCCACTTCGACTTCTTCAACGAGTACGACTGTTAGTACTGCAGATAGTTCTACAACAACAGTTTCTTCTGTCGTAGCTGCTCCGCGAACAGAAGAGATTTCTCCATCATCGACGAATGCTGTGAAAAATGAGCCCACTAGTTCCACGTCGAGCACTTCAACTTCAATCGTCGCAATGAGCAGCCCGCCGTTGAGCACCCATCAACTACCAACTATGCACAAAATATCAATTCGGGAAGTTGCAGCATTGGCTAAAATCAATTTTGTTGGGTCTGTGAAGACCATCATTAAAGTGTTGCCCGTTTCTGCTCGGAATTGCAAAGTAGTTCGAACGACTTTGGTTGAGCTCAAAACGGGAATATGCAAAGTGTCAGTTACCGTAGTGAGGGCTAATGGCAGGACCTTTACGAAGACTGCGACCCATATTTTCGCCTAGTGCTGGGGTGCTTTTACGGTTTTTTGGTGTGCGCCCCATTCCATAGGGGCTTTTGGTCTCCCGTGCTCTATCCTTAGCGCCGTGACTGCAGAGGTAATTTTCAAAAAAGGCGACACGGTCATCTATCCCCAGCACGGTGCTTGCATCGTCCATGGCATTAAGAAGATGAAGGCTTTTGGCTCAACCCAGGAGTACCTCATTTTGAAGACCGTTATCAATGAAATGACGCTTTCTGTGCCCACATCGCGGGCCTCTGAAGTAGGAGTTCGCCCGCCGGTGTCTCCTGACGAACTTGAAGACTTGGTGTCTGTGCTTTCCAAAGCCGACCCGCGTGTTCCTTCCAACTGGTCACGCCGCTTCAAAAACCACCAGGAAAAATTAAAGAGTGGCGATGT
>CAIOHI010000039.1 GCA_903858075.1 uncultured Actinomycetes bacterium | reverse complement strand
TCCGCAATCCCAGTCGGAACCCATGGCTGAAAAGTTAAGATTCCCCGTGGCAAACCCACCTATCCCACACCAAAGTTGGTGTGGGTTCCGGTCAGAATCCGGGATTCCGGGCGGAAGTGGTGTGGGATGCAGCCCACACCACTTCCGACTGTGGGACTGGGGGTCTGCTGGAACTGTGGGACTGGGGGTCTGCTGGAGGGGTGCTGTTTCAGCTAACTAAGGTCGGTTGCTGATGGCTTTCTTGCTGGCGAAGTACTGGGCGCGGCCACGATGTCAGAATGCTGGGCCTGGCCTCACATGCCCTCCTGGACTCGTGTTGGACCTGGCGAACAATGGATTACAAGTTGCGGAAGTGGTCACTGACGGAGACTGCGGGGTCCACGCATTTGGTATTGGCCTTGCGAGTGAAGGATCACGGAATCAGAGGTTGAAGAATACAGCTGCATTCAAAGAGTTTTCCAACCAGAAGCGCAAGGGGCTTGGCCACATGCTTGGCTATCTACGGAAACGGTGCGTTGATTTCATGGAGAAGTTCAAAGACCAACCAATTTGGGAAGGGATGAATTTCAAAACCTTGGCATTGGCTATGTCTTCGAAATCTGAGGACTTTGGCACTTATCTTAGGCGCATGAACGTTCCTGGGGAATGGCTTGATGCTGCGGCGTTGCAAGCGATTGCTTGCAGCTTCAAGGTGGACCTGTTGGTGTGGCAGTTGAACCAGGAACCTGCACTCTTGGGATATTCAGGCACTCCTGGAATGTCGCAACCGCTTGGCACGTTCTGCATCGCAATGGTGAACGACCTGCATTACTGGGGGGTCATCCCCAAGGAGGAACCTGCCTGCACTTTTTTGCATACCCCAGATGCCGGTGACTTTATGCGTGCTGTTGATACTTCACCTTCGTGGCAGGACAAAGGCGGTCATGGCATCGGCTCGGAAAGAAGCGACGATGAGGTCAACCCTGAAGTTGAAGAACAGAGAGACCTACCTGACGCGGACAACGCTTCTCTGGTAGAGGCAGAGCTGGGCTTGTGCAGTCTCTTGTCTACATGGAGCCCATGGGCCTTGCCAGAGAAGGCAGTTGTTGAGCAGTTGCAAAGTGTTGCGGCTGCCATGTCGGGTGGAACACAGCAAGCGCCCTATAGTTGCATTGTCCGGCAGTGGGTAATCAAGGAACTGCAGTATGAACGTGAGCACTTTGACACCATCCCAGATCGGTTCAAATATCATGCTGCTGCTAAATGGCGTCTCAAAACTGGAATTTCTGGAAAGTTGCACCACCGCGGTGATCGGCATGCCATTACACACGAGTTCATAGATAATGTGAACCAGTTGTCAATCGACAACATAGCTGATCAGCTCCAACTTCGATGCGCCCGTGGCAAACAAGACCACCCCTGCCTGGAACCGTTCAAAAACAATCCACACGTCATCAGAAACTGGCGAGTATTGTGGCGGTCGTTGCCCGCGTACTGCCGCAGGGAAAACTTGATCAGCATGTTCAAGACAATGATTGGGAAGGCAGGGTGTTGCGAGGGCCACACGGACGCCTTGGCCTACCGTTTTCTGGGGCATATTATGTGCAAGACGGCTTTCACGATGGTGACAGGTGTGGGATCGTGGTCTCTGTCGAAAGCACGGAGTGCGGCACTCGAAGGGAAGGCATCTAGCATTTCGATGAGTGAGCTGAACAGATCCCTTTGCATCAAAGATACGAATAAGCCGCAGCTTTACTTGGACAGCCGCATGTGGCTGATGCACTATGCCGATGTCGCCGGTGACCATTCCCCCATGGACTTGGTGACATACCTCCCGAAAGGGAGACAGTCATGCTACTATGCTATGTACCTGCGCGACCGTGGAAGCATGTGTAGAGAGGCTGCATCGCTGGACACATTCTTGGCAGCTTGGCGTACTGAGCTACCCTGGCTGAAAGTTGCAAGCTCCCTTTGCAAATTTGTGCGATGCGGGGTCTGTGATTACCTGAAAGATCCGATCGACCATTGCCCTCGGCATTCAAAGGAGTACATGGCGGCTTTGACCAACAGATTGGGGGAACATTTTGCCATGCAAAGTGCGCAGAGACTTGCTCAAGATCGGCTGGGGGAAAAATGCACTCAGTCTGGGGGTCGCGCCTGGTTTATGAGGATAGCAAGATGGACCAGAACGCAGTGTGGCTCCCAACGAAATGGTCCCTATTGAACACTTCGTTCTTCCGAGAAGGGAACCGTTTGCAGACAGCATTGATTGGTTCTTGGTGGAGTGGACTTCAACGGTCTTCGCCGATACACATCAGGAGTGTCTTTGATGATATACCGGAGACTGGCTCCGAAATGCTGTTCTCTGCGATGATGTTGAACTTGTGGGAAAAGGCATGCGCTGAGCAACAGCTTCCAGAAGAGTGGGTTGTCGGTGCTGATAATACTCCGAAAGAAACGAAGAACAAGTTTGTCATGTGGGGGTTCATGTGGCTGCTTTGTGTCCTCAGTGATACACATCTGTCAAGCATAATGGCTTGCTTTCTGCTGGTGGGCCATACACACGACAAAATTGACCGCTTTTTGTTCTGAGTCAAGGTTGCATTGTCAGGTCGTGATTATTGGACGGTGGACCAGATTATTCAGCACTTAACCGATGGCCTTCCATCTTTAAACTTCTCCTGGAGCCACCTGACCCGTGTCTGGAATTGGAAAGGCCTCTCCGCCTTCGACATACCTCCGCTGCATGGGTTGGCACGCGTTCATTGTGTCAACATTTTTCGCAATCGTGGTATTTGGGTAAAATGGAAGCAATACATGACTTCAGAATCTTGGAGCCGACCGGTACTCCTGATCCCACCGCATGAGATGCCAGCCTTAGCTGCGTGGCGCCCGGACCAAGTTGTGCAAGAATGGAGTCCGAATGATCAGAGCTCTAAGCTTGCATGGGTCAACAAATTGGAAAGTATCTTGAGCGATACTTCACAATATGGGGCGGACATGAACTTCCTAAGGCAGGTCATTCGTCGCGAGCAACCATTTTTCACAGATGGCCCTTCAATTGAGCAGGTGATTCACGATCTTAAGGCAATGCCATCTATGGGCCCCGGGTCATTAAGCGGTTCTGTCTGCGACAGCAAGCTTCCTCCCGACATCTTGGCACAACATTTCCCAGGCGGTGACCATCCGGAAATGCCAGTTGACACCTTGATCTCAATACCGAACATATGGAAACCGCCTGGTTGCACCATTCTTATGCCTGGTGTGATGCTTATTTGCAAAACACAGCCAGTTGCATCGGTCACGTTATCTTCTGCTACAATGGAGATGCCTTTTCTTGTATCCCAGGTGATCGAATGCCATGATACACGTCAGGATGTCACTGTTCAATGGTGGGTGCCACAACTGTCACCTGTCGTAAAATCCAGGGGTGGCAGGAAAACAAAGATTGTTGATCTATTTGGAAAGTGGGTGCCGTTCACTAATCTGGATATGGGCGATGCAGCTGCCACGAATCTTCCACAGGTCATTGTGAACAATGACGAGATATTGGAGATATTTGATCTCGATGCTGACGGGCGGATCCCATTCAACATCTTGGATGCTCTGTGTAACAAACATGGTATTGACATCACTTCTCTTTCGATGAGCCAGACACATTTCGGAAACATTTACAGGGCCAACGTGTTGATGCACTGATGCCGGAAAATGAAACCGTCTCAGCTGTGTTGAGCGACCAGTGATCGCCAAAGTCAAACGCAAAAAGAATGCGATCAGTGATCGCTAAGGCCAGACGCGAAAATAATGCGATCAGAGATCGCAAAGTCAGGCGTGAAGATAGCGGAACAAAGCGCGATCGGTGATCGCAAAGCCAGGTGCACAAGTAATGCGATCAGCGATCGCAATTTATCATTTGTCGTTTTGTTCATCATTGTCACCAGCAGCTCGCCCGCAACCTCGAGCGATCCGTGATGGCCCTTGGCACTCACGGTCTGGCGCAGCAGCGAGCATG
>CAIOHI010000038.1 GCA_903858075.1 uncultured Actinomycetes bacterium | reverse complement strand
TGTTGGTTGTCACGCCACATGGCGTCGGTATCGTAAGGCGGGTTCCCCGCTGGGGAACATTGGGCTGAGAGGGAGCATTCATGGCTAAGGACCGTGTCGACCGCGATGAGGAAGACCTTGTTCGGCTGTATCTCACCGACATTGGCCAATACGCCCTGCTCACCAAAGACGACGAAGTTCGTTTAGCCAAAGCCATTGAAGCTGGCAAAGAAGCGCAAGTAGAACTTGCTGAAACAGAAAAAACTCTCTCCCCCACCAAGAAGCGTGAACTGAAGCGCGCAGCAAAAGAAGGCGAAACTGCCGAGCGCGCGTTTGTGCAATCCAACCTGCGCCTCGTGGTGTCTATTGCAAAGAAGTACCAGGCATCGGGTTTGCCGCTACTCGACCTCATTCAAGAGGGCAACCTTGGTCTCATGCACGCCGTTGAAAAGTTCGACTGGCGCAAAGGTTTTAAATTTTCTACATACGCAACCTGGTGGATCCGTCAGGCCATCACTCGCGGTATCGCAAACACGGGTCGCACCATTCGACTTCCGGTTCATGCTGGCGACACACTGGCCCGTTTGCAAAAGGCTCGCTCACGACTCGAATTGAAATACGGTCGCCCTGCGACTTTGGCTGAACTTTCCAAAGAAGTAGAAATGCCCGAAGACAAAGTCACCGAGGCATTGCGCTTTGCTGCTGAACCATTGTCATTGTCTGAACCATTGCGTGAAGATGGCGATGCAGAACTTGGCGATGTGGTTGAAGACCGCTCGGCAGAGTCACCATTTGAAGTTGCTGCTACTGCTCTCTTGCCAGAAGAAATTCAGCGACTCCTTGCACCACTCGATGAACGCGAGCGTGAAATTTTGAAATTGCGTTTCGGTCTCGATCGTGGCGAGCCACGCACGTTGGAAGAAGTGGGCGATCACTTCAACCTCACTCGCGAGCGCATTCGTCAAATTGAAGCTCGCGCCATGAGCAAGTTGCGTCACCCGTCTAGCGACACCGGTGCACGCGACCTACTTGCTGTCTAAGTTTCGTTACTTTCACGAACTACCGGTTGCGGTACTCGCAACAACGCATTGAGACCGTGCCAAATGGCTACTGCTCCAATGCCAAGAGCAACGGGAAGAATTATTCGCACATACCATGCGTCTCCCATGCCAGGAACAAATCGGTGTATCACTTGATTGCGATGAAGCCCAACAGCTACCACCAGTGCAATACCTGATGCTGTTGAAACTGCTGCAACAAACTCTTCGCCGCGTAAAGCCATTGCCACTAATGCAAGAAGTAGACCGACAACACCTAAAGCAATGAGCGATGGCGTATCGCGCGCAACACTTGGTAACGAGAAAAACTGCAGTATTCCTAGTGTTGTCACGGCAATGCTCATAACAACAAGATCGGCCTTTCGTAACCGATTGCCCAACAGCAATGCAACGGCTGCTGCGGGAACAACAAGTAACCACCACCATGAACCTGGTGCATCTTCAACGTACAAACTTCCTTCAACTGCAGTTGTTACGCCATCGACCTTCATGTCAATGAGCCACTCTTGTACTAAACCATCGGAGTTAATTACCGCAGGTTTTAGTGGGCTCATCCAATGCACACGATGGTCGTGCCATATTGCCTCGCTGTTGCTTGCTATTTGGCGCCATGTTGGTGCATCTGTACTTACATACTCTGTGGGAACAGCGCCGCCCGACCCGTACCGTGTTTTGTTAATGAACACGGTAGGCGACCATGAATTTTCAAACACTCGGCCCTTTTCGTCAATCAACAAATATGGTTCTTCGTCGTAACCAATGACCTCTGCGCTGTGCCCCAGCTGCACTTTCATTTTTACAAACGCATCGACGCCAACAATGGAAACTTCAATTGCGGTGGTGGCTGGAGTTACTTCTTGAACAACACTGCGCGTGTTACCCGGCTGAGCAGGGTCGGCGTGAGCACCTGTTGCAGGGCTGAAAAGCCAGAACCCCACAATGGCGAGAAGGAATAACTTCCACGATTGGCGGAGGTGGACGGGAATCGAACCCGCCAGACGAGGTTCACTCGTCTCAACCGCTTTGAAGGCGGCGGAGCCCACCAGGCGCACAGACACCTCCATAAGAAAAGAGTATCGGGTATTGCAAAGGAATGAGACTTTTTGAAAAGTAGTTGCCACAAAGTGCCCCTGAAATCACACATTGAAGTACCTCACCAATTTGAGGCCCAAACATGTGAAAGGAGCACCCATGATTGTGGTGTGCAGATCCCCAAAAGGTGGCAGCGGAACCACCATTACCAGTGCCGCACTTGCAATGATGCTCGCAGCACAACACCGAGGCGGAGGTTACATCGTTGATCTTGTAGGTGAACTTGCTCCGGCACTCGGCATTCCCGACCCACCCGATACTCAACCAGTCGACGTGAATGCTTCCCTCAAATTAATTTCGTTTGCTCCTCGCGAGTTCCGCACAACCGTTGAACACAATTGGAAAGAAATAGCTGACCAACTTCTTGCCTATGACGCACCGGTGGTCATTGATGCAGGAACCACAGAGATGAACGAGCACCTCGAGCGAATTGTGAATCGCACATTTCTCATACTGCGTCCGTGCTACTTGGCACTGCGTAAGGCCAGTAACAAAATGAGCCATGGGTACTTGCGTAGCGACGGCATCATTGTGCTCGAAGAGACCGGCAGAGCACTGACACCAACCGACATTTCCACCGTGTTGAAGACCCCAATTGTTGCGACCATCAAGGTCGACCCCAGTGTTTCACGAGCCGTCGATGCCGGTCTTTTGAGTAGCCGCATTCCTGCTGCACTCAATGAAGGCCTCAGTGCACTAGTTGAAACACTGTCGGTACCGACAGCAAAAAAGCAAGGCCTCTAATGCAACACCGCAACCGCTCTGCTCTGCCCCACTTTGCTGGATTGCAAGATCTTGTTAACGATCCAGATGTCAAAGAAATCATTGTCAATAACAACACCGAGGTGTGGGCCGAACGTACAGCGGGTCTAGAACGTGCAGGTTCACTAGCGCCAGGTGAAGCAGCCGCTCTTCTTGAACGTTTGCTTGCCCCAATTGGTCGCCGTATCGACCTTTCTTCTCCTGTTGTCGATGCCCGACTCAGCGATGGCTCACGACTCTGCGCCGCTATTCCTCCTGTCAGCCCATACGGACTGTGTCTCACCATCCGCCGGTTCTCTACTTCTGCTCTCGGCATTTCCTCATTTGCCAACGGCCGCGTCACCGATCTCTTGCACTCAGTAGTGCATCAGCGCCGCAACATTGTTATTGCTGGTGCTACATCTACTGGTAAAACAACGTTGCTCAGTGCGCTCGCAAGTGAAGCGCCGCCGAATGAACGTCTTGTTGTATTGGAAGACACCAATGAACTAGCCGTGGCTCACCCACATGTGGTGTATCTCGAATCTCGCCCATCATCAGCAGAAGGAATGACGGAAATATCGCTATCGCATTTAGTGCGTCATGCTTTGCGGCTACGGCCAGACCGGCTCATTGTGGGTGAAGTACGAGGCCCTGAAGCTTTCGACATGCTGCAAGCAATGAACACCGGTCATGCGGGTTCAATGTCTACTTGCCATGCAAATAGCGCTCACGATGCGCTGTACCGGCTCGAGAGCATGGTGTTACAAGCAACACCCAACTGGCCACTTCCTGCAGTTCGTTCGTACATTGCATCGGCAATTGACGTTGTTGTATTCGTCGAGCGATGCCCCCAAGGAAGCCGCCATGTTGCACAAATTGTGGAAATTGGTGATGCCCTCACCACGCATGGCACCTACAGCACAAGTGTTCTTGCACACAGTTTGCACCCGAGCAACGGTGACCTCGCACTGGTCATGTAATGCAACTCCTTGCATTCGTACTCTACTTTTCCGCTTTTTATTTAGCTGTTGAGCACTTCGCCTTCACACACTGGACCCGGCTGCGCATTATTCATGCAGTAATGCCCGTACAAAAACATCAACTTCTTGCGCCACCACATTTCTTTGCGTCAAAGAAACTGCGTCGAAAGAAACGGCCCTTTCCGCCAGCACTGGCAACTGCCGACTTTCTTGACGCTATTGAAAGGTCTATTCACACCGGTCATTCACTTCGTGCAGCAGTCAATGATGCTCTTCATATTCTTCCCGCACATATGCAAGTGCACTTCCAGACTCTTGCATTGCATTGTCGCATCGGAGCTCCACTTGAAGAAGTACTCACAACTGCATTCGCCAATGACACCCCAGCCGATGTTGTTTTTGGTATTCAAGCCATTGTTGCCGCCAGTGCTGGAGGCGTTGGCACGCGGTACGCACTAGAGCGCGCAAGTTGGGTACTCCGAGAACGACACTCCGTGAATGAAGAACGCCGCCTCCAATCTGCACAGGCATTGTTTTCTGCGCGCGTATTGTCGTGGCTGCCACTTGCCTTTGGCACCATGATGGTGGCTACCAACCCAAATGTCAGAAACGTTCTCTTCACCACGCCTGTTGGGTTTTTGTGTTGCGGTGTTGGTGCAACACTCAATTTCACCGGACGCTGGTGGATGAAGAAGATGTCTCAACAAAAAATTGATGCCAACACTTATGCCTTCATAGATTTCATCGACCTACTCGTTGTGCTCTTAAAGAGTGGAAACAGCACACACCGTGCCTTTCTTGCAATGTCACAGTGGGCTCAGCCCGCTGTGCGTAATGCAGTAGCCGACGTGCTCACCACAAGTGAAACGAACACTCGATTCGTCGATGCATTGCCACTTCTCATTTCCTACTTTGGCAACGGCGCAACGGGTGTTGTGAATGCACTTGCTGCATCAGAGCGCGACGGACTTCCCCTTGCACCGCTACTTGAACGACTTTCTCATGAAGCACATTGTGAACGGCGACGTATTGCACAAGAAGATGCCGCAAAACTTCCTATTCGCATGGCCTTTCCACTTGTGCTCTGCGTTCTGCCTTCATTTGTCACTCTCTCTATTGTGCCCATTCTCATTGGGGCACTTTCATCGCTCACGCTGAGCTAATTCACATCTTGGAGGCAAAATGATTTTTTACAGCAACTTCTACAT
>CAIOHI010000037.1 GCA_903858075.1 uncultured Actinomycetes bacterium | reverse complement strand
GTGCAGGCAGCGACTTGGCGAATGTTTCCACCAAGGCCACGCGCGATGGCGATATGTGGGTGTTGTCGGGGCAAAAGGTGTGGACCTCGTCGGCCGTGTTTGCCGATTGGGGTTTGGCCATTTGTCGTAGCGATTCTTCGGGTGCCAAGCATGCGGGCATGACCGCGTTCATGGTGAAGCTCGATGCGCCTGGAGTAACAGTGCGACCCATTCGACAAATGACGGGTGGCGCGAGTTTCAACGAAGTGTTCCTTGACGATGTGCGCGTTTCTGACGACATGCGTTTGGGGCCAGTGGGCGAGGGATGGAAAGTGGCGCTCACCACGTTGTCGGCCGAGCGTTCGTCGGCAAACAGTTTGGGTGGCGATGCATTGCCGAAGGTGTTGGCATTGGTAAAACACCTGGGTGTGGGGAACGACCCCATTGTTCGCCAAAAGGTTGCTGAGTATTACACGCATATGACTGTTCATAACTTGAATGAGTTGCGGGTGGCGGCGAGCGTGGAAGCTGGTGGCGAAATTGGGCCGGAAGGTTCCATTGGGCGCTTGTCCTGCACGTTGAACCTCACGCGTACGAGCAAAGTGGTGTCGGCGCTGTTGGGTACGAAGCTGGTTGCCGATACGGGCGAATGGGGTACCTATGCATGGGCCGAGCAGGTGTTGGGTGCGCCGGGGTACCGCATTGCGGGTGGCAGCGAAGAGATTCAACACAACATCATTGGCGAGCGCGTTTTAGGCTTGCCTCGTGAGCCACGTTAGGAATTGCCCATGAGCGACAAGCGCATTGCCATTGTGACGGGTGCTGGCCAGGGCATTGGGCGTGAAACCTCGGTGGTGTTGGCGCGTGAGGGTTTCACCGTGGTGTGTGTCGACATGAATGGTGCAGCCGCGCAAGAAACCGCAACGTTGGTGAATGGCATTGCGGCGCCGGCAATGGATGTGCGCGATGAAGCGGCCGTTGCTGCGTTGGTAGCGGGGCTCGAGCGTTGTGATGTGCTGGTGAGTAACGCGGGTATTTGGAAGTTCACTTCGTTGTTGGAAACTCCAGTATCGGAAGCCAACGATGTGCTGAGTGTGAACGTGGTGGCGCCACTCATTTGGATCAAGGCTGTTGCGCCGTTGATGGCGAAAAATGGTGGTGGGTCTATTGTGCATCTCACTTCTGTTGCGGCGCGTGCGGTTGCGTCGGGCACGGGCATTTACCCCGCGTCGAAAGCGGGGGTCATTGCACTCACCGAGCAAGCAGCAGTGGAACTGGGGCCCATGGGCATTCGCGTGAATGCAGTGGGGCCGGGGCGTATTGAAACTGAAGGGACCGCTGGGCGTACGGGCGGCAATGAAGACTCGCTCATTGGGGCAAGTGCTATTGCACTCGGGCGATGGGGCCGTGCGAACGACATTGCTGAAGCCATTGGGTTTTTGTGTTCGCCACAGTCGTCGTACATCACCGGCCAAGTGATTTGGGTTGATGGTGGCCTCACCATTGGTACAAACGATTATTTGCGCCACATGAGAACGTCGAAGAAGTAGGAACACATGCGCGCCATTAAACACCCACTCACCTTGGCTACTTATGAG
>CAIOHI010000036.1 GCA_903858075.1 uncultured Actinomycetes bacterium | reverse complement strand
GAAGAGATTCCTGTTGTTGAACCCGCTCTTGTTGTAGAAGATGAGAAATCAAACGTAGTGAATCTTTTTTCAAAAGAGCGTCCGCGGCCAGAAACTTCAGTTGAAGTCAACCCAGAACATCCCAGCGTCGATAAAACTGTTGCACCAAAGAGCGATGCCAATGCGCAGGCAGTAGAAAGTCTTTTTGCGCGCCTGCGCGAAGCAACGGTTGATAAAGCAGCAAGCAACGCAGTATCTGGTGGAAAAGTTGTTGAGCCTCGTAAGTCAACCAAAAAAGCAGAAGTTGTGAAGGAAGCAGCAACTACGGTTGCCCCAGTACAACCCATGCACGACGCCGGCGCTTTTGCCAAACGCGATGAAGTGCTCGCGCCTGTTGTTGTTGCGATGTCGCGCAAATTAAAGCGTGTGCTGGCCGATGAAGAAAACGAAGTGCTCGAGTACTTGCGCGGCAAGAAAAATGCACTCACCATCGAAGCAATGGTTGGTGAACTAGAAGTTCATGCAAAGCGGTATGGCGATGCAATTTCGCAAGACATTATGGCTGCGGCCAAAGGTGCGGCAAAGAGTGCAAAAGCCACCGATGTAATTCCTACGGTCGATGTGTTAATCGGTGTTCAACTGGTGAAGCCGTTGCGCGATCGCTTAGCAAAAGCAATTGAACAAAACGGTACAGATCGTGTTGCAATGGCAAAAGCATTGCGCGGGGTCTACAGGCAGTGGAAGAGTCAACATATTGACGAGCAAGTCGACGACATTGCATGTTTGTCGTATAGCCGTGGCTTTTTTGCAGGAGTAAAGCCAGGTACGCAAGTGTGCTGGATGGTCGATCCGAATGGACCAGAGTGCCCCGACGCGGAAGATAATTCGCTTGCAGGTTGTATTGCACTGGGCAAGGAATTTCCTACGGGCAACCTTCATCCGCTAGCTCATGCTGGCTGCCGTTGCTTGCTCGCTCCAGTGCAGCAGTAGTCTCCATGAGGTGAGCAACACCTCAGATAACTCGTCCTCGTCGCCCTTTGGTATTCCCCGACTCCCACGAATCAAAATCGGTAAGCCGAACCGCGGTCGCATTGTCATAGCAGTCGTTATCGGCATTATTATCGTTCTGTTTTTATCGGCAAAAAGTTTGTCGTCGTTTTACGTGAATGTTCTTTGGCACCAAGCCATTGGCCGTACCGATGTGTTGTGGGGAATACTCGGTGCAAAGGGTCTTCTCATTGGAATCTTTAGTTTGGTCTTTGCCATTCTTCTATTGGTCAACATGGCAGTTGCCGATCGTCTGGCTCCTGCCATTGTTCCCGATTCCGATGAGCAGCGAACCCTTATTCCGCTGCGCGCAGCACTGAAGAAACGACGCAAGCTTGTTCGTACGCTGTTGGCAGTAGTGCTTGGCGGCCTCATTGGTTTGCCTGCTGCGGCGCAATGGGAGCAGTGGCTACTTTTTCGGAATAACCAAAAATTTGGTGTAATTGATCCACTTTTCAAGAAAGACATTGGGTTTTATGTTTTTCAACTTCCCTTCTTTGAGTTTTTGGTTGCTTGGGCGTTCGGAGCACTTGTACTTATTTTGGTAGTCATTGCTTTTTTGCATTACATCAACGGCTCTATCCGCTTGCAAGGAACAGACGAGCGAGTTACTCCTCAGGCAAAAGTTCATCTGTCGGTATTGCTCGCCTGCTTGGCCTTGGTGCGTGCAGCGAACTACTGGCTCTCGCGTTTTGACCTCACACGCTCCACGCGTGGTGTGGTGAACGGTGCAACATATACCGACGTCAAAGCACAACTTCCTGCTCTCAATTTAATGATTCTCGTTTCTGTTGCCGTTGCTGCATTGCTCTTGTGGAACGTTCGTCAACGAGGCTGGCGTTTGCCCGTACTTGCTGTTGGTTTGTGGGCAGTTGTTGCGGTAGCTGCTGGCACTGTGTATCCAGCAATAATTCAACGCTTCGTAGTGCAGCCAAACGTGAGCACCCGTGAACTTCCGTACATTGAAAGAAACCTCAATGCAACAAAGGCTGCACTCGGCTTAACAAAAGTTGCTACCGAGAATTTAGATATTGCTCCCATTGCCGCAAAAGAAGTATCTGCCGACGTTGCGCCACTACGCGATGTTCGCCAACTTGACCCGGGCGAAATGCGCGACCGATTTGCGCTCGACCAGGGCCTTACTTCGTTTTATGCAATTCGCGATCTCGACGTTGACCGTTACAAGGTGGGTGACCGCGTGCAGCAAGTGATGCTGGCAACGCGTGAGCTGAACTCAGCAGGAATTCCCAATAAAACATGGGTATCGCGCCATCTTTTGTACACACATGGTTGTGGCATTGTGGCCGCACCAGCAAGCGCAGTTACAACCGATGGGCGACCTTCATACATCGACATTGGCGTGAAGCAGCCACAGCTGTACTTTGGCGACACCACGCTCGACTACGCAATTACAAACACATCAAAAGAAGAGCAACCGTGCCCATCATTGAAGCCAACGCCTTATTCTGGAACAACGGGAATTTCCTTGGGGTCTACTCTTCGTCGTGTTGCAATGGCCGTCAATTTTGGTGAGTTCAACCTCTTTGGTTCAAATCTCATTAACGACAAGTCGCAAATTTTGCTTGTACGAGATGTGCGAGCACGCGTGCAGAAACTTGCACCGTTTCTTACCTACGACGCCGACCCGTATCCGGTTGTTCAAAATGGCAAAGTCAGCTGGGTCATCGATGCGTTCACTTCAACGAGCCGCTACCCATATGCGCAGCCTGCAAATACCGATCAGCTCACACCTGGTGGTGGTTTGAATCACAGTTTCAACTATGCGCGCAACAGCGTTAAAGCTGTAGTCGATGCATACACAGGAAATGTCACCTTCTATGTTGTCGACCCGACTGACCCCATTGCCAAGGCATGGAGCAAAGCTTTTCCCAAACTCTTCACCGATGTGAAGAAGGCTCCTGCCACGCTCACATCTCACTTCCGTTACCCGGAAGATCTCTTCCGCGTACAAACAAACACGTATGCGAAATACCACTTCAGTGACCCAACGCTGTTCTTTAACCGTGACGGCGCATGGAGCGTTGCACAGGCACCGCCGCTAGAGCCCGAGCAGGCTGCTGCAATTGTTGGCGGTTCGGCATTAGCTACTGGAACAGGCGATGCAGTCACTGTGCAAGATGCAAATGTTGCGCGGTTCGAGCCGTACTACACCATCTTCCACGCACCCAACAGCAAGTCTGATGCTGGTGTATTTTCAATGTTGCGACCATTTGTTCCCTTCTCTTCAGACGACTCACGAAAAGAACTGCGTTCAATGATGGTGGTTTCAAGTGAGCCCGCAACGTATGGCCAAATGACTCTGTATGAATTCACAGACCCATTGCCACCTGGCCCTGCAACAGTTGCGGCCCAATTCGACAGCGAACCAGCAATTTCACAAATTATTACCCCGCTCGACCAACGTGGATCTCGAGTG
>CAIOHI010000035.1 GCA_903858075.1 uncultured Actinomycetes bacterium | reverse complement strand
TGCCGTAGTAGGCAGCAGACTTTGCTGACTCAACCTCAAGCAACATGTCTGCACACTTGTGCTTGATTGCTTGGAATGAACCAATGGGGCGACCAAACTGCACGCGGACCTTGGCGTATTCAACAGCCATTTCCAATACTTTTTGTGCTCCACCAACTTGCTCTGCAGCAAGACCAACGGCGACAAGGTCAAACACTGTGGAAAGAACTTTCCAACCCGAACCTTCAGCGCCAATGAGGCGAGCAGGTGTGTTGTTGAATTCAAGCTTTGACTGCTTGCGTGTTTGGTCCATGGTTGAAAGTGCAGTGCGTGTGAGGCCAGCTGCATCGCCGTTTACTGCGAAAAGGCTGACGCCTTTTGCTGTGCGTGCGGCAACAATGATGAGCGACGCGGTATTGCCGTCGATGACGAACGACTTTGTTCCTGAAAGCTTCCAATCGGAACCTGAACCAGTTGCAGCCATTTGAATGCCTGCTTCGTCCCACTTGCCTGAAGGCTCAGCAGTTGCCAATGTGGCAATTGTTGTTCCTGCGGCGATACCGGGAAGGTATTCCTTTTTGGCAGCTTCGTCGCCACTGTGCAGCAACGTGTTTGCAGCAAGAACCACGGTTGCGAAGTATGGAGCACACAAAAGTGCGCGTCCCATTTCTTCTAAAACAACACCGAGTTCGACGTAGCCGTAGCCTGAGCCGCCGTACTCTTCGGGAATGTGCAAGCCCTGGAGACCCATTTGCTCACCCATTTGGCTCCACACTGCTGCGTCGTAGCCATTGCTGGTTTCCATCTGCTCACGAACGGCACCCTCTGCAGATTTTGCATCGAGAAACGCACGGACAGTTTTACGGAGTTCTTCTTGTTCTTCACTAAAGGCAAAATTCATGAAGAGATCTTGCCCCACCGTGGGCACAGCGCGCCACTCCTAATGTGTACACGTGTGTACACTAAAACCATGACTTCACAGCCTCCCCGTTTGGGTACACGCGAATTGCGTCTTTCCCTGGCCAGTTCCCTTCGCCGTGCGGCTGCGGGTGAACGCATCGTCGTGACCGATGCGGGCCGACCCCTGGCACAACTGGGGCCCCTCGATTCACCTGGCCATAACAGCATGGACGAGCTCGTTGCCCGCGGCCTTGTTATTGCACCACGACGAGCCCAGGGAAACCGCCCACTCAACGCTCTTGTGGATACGCCCATTGACGTTTTCAGTGGAATGCGCCTCGACCAAATGGTGAGAGATCTGCGATGACCCTCGTACTCGATACCACCGCTCTTCTTGCCCTCCACATTACGTCGCCCCATCACCGTGCAGTTGCTCAAGCAATGTCTGACGACTCCATCTGGTGCGCCTCGGCAATGGCACTTGCAGAGTCACTTGCTGGCATTGACCGGCTGACCGAAGAACCACTCTTACGTGATGAAATAGAAGATGCCATCCGCCGCACGTGGGACTACGTGCACGTCATTCCTGTTGACCAGCGATGCATTGACGAGGCCTCACTTATTTCACGCACTCAACCTGTTTCTCTTGGCTCTGCGCTTCACCTCGCAGCGGCACAACGCCTTCCGCGCCCCGTTTCATTTGCCACTCTCGATGCTGCGCAACTCACCGTGGCTCTTGGACTTGGCTTCAACGTCATTTCTGCAAGACTTAATGGGTGAATAACGACGGCGCGCTTACCGAAACTTCGCATTGGTCAAACAGCGATCTTGAAGTACACAAAGTGGTCGTTGGGCCATTCGAGAACAATGTTTTTGTGCTGCGTTGTAAGGCAACAGGCGAAGGTGTGCTCATTGACGCCGCAAACGAGCATGAACGCCTCCTGGAACTCTGCGAACAACTCGGGGTGAGGCGTGTACTGGAAACTCACGGCCATTGGGATCACATTCAAGCAATACCCGCAATGCGCGAAGCGGGTTACGAAGTTGCCGTTACCCGCGCCGACGCTCCTCGCCTTGCAGATGTCGGGTACGACGTCTTTATTGACGACAAAGAAGTAATTGAAGTTGGTCGCATGCGTTTACATGCCATTCACAACCCTGGCCACACCGAAGGAT
>CAIOHI010000034.1 GCA_903858075.1 uncultured Actinomycetes bacterium | reverse complement strand
CTGCACACAATCAAGTGCAAGCTTTTGGCAGCATAGTCATGACCAAGGAGGACGTATCGCCCCAAGTGTTAGCAGCGCGGCTTGAAAGGGAGAATGCAAAGTTGGCCAAGGAGGACAAGTACAGTGAACTGCGCCTGGGCACTCTTCTCATTTCAGCAATTTCCAAGTCGCCGTGGGACAAGGCCAAGACTTGCTACAGCAAGTTCGAGATGGCACAGGCGGCACAAGACTGGAAACCAGAACAAATGACTCTTGGATTTATCGAGAAAAAGATGACGGCGTTCTTCCCGAAGGGCGAGGAGAAGAAGCCGAAGGCCCAAGTTGGTGCTGATGATGAGGACTCAGGTCCTGCAGCGATCGCAGCTGGTGCTCAAGAAGATGCCAAGGGTGGCAAGGGCAACGGCAAGGGCAAGAATAATGCCAAAGAAACCGGAGGAGGTGGCGGTGTAAACAGATGGAAGAACACAGTGTGTTTCGTCTGCGGCAAGACCGGCCACTCCTATCGAGGTGTTCGAGATAACGGCAAACCATGGCACAAACTAGAAGATATCGAGGCAGCGCGTGCGAAAGAGACAGCGCAGCAATCGGCGACCCCACGCGGCAAAGGCGGCAAAGGCAATGGCGGTGGTGGTGGTGGCTGGAAGGCTCGATCTGGTGGTGCAGCTGCTGTTGAGAGCGATGAGATGACGATTGAAGAGCTCAAATCTCAACTGATGGAACAGAAAGCAGCGGCAACTGAAGCAAGACTCAAGCTGTTGGAATCGCAAGCGGCAGCAAGGTCCCAAGGATTGGGACCATGACTAGGGTCGACGCCCGAGTTGGCGGGCTGCGAAAAATACCAAGAGAGCAAAGACATCGGCAAGTTTCCTGGCAATCGCGAGAAGATTGGACTTGACGAGAAGAAGAATCCAGAGAACGATGTGTCGTTGATCAGGGGATCAATGGATAACCTTCATGGAGGCCATCAGACCGTCTTGGCGGGAGAATCCCAAGAGCGCAAAGGTCAGGAGACCAGCGTTTGCATGATGGCACCAGAGCGTGACTTAGGGTTAAACCCACCGAGCAGTCAGATACCGAACCGTCAGACACTGCAACAGCAGAAACTGCACAGTTGGAAACTGTCACCGTTCGCAGTCACGCCAAGCAGGTTGTTGGGGGGGCCAACTGAACCTGTAGAAGGGAACGAAGAAGACTTGATGCGGCCAACAAGTGCTTCGACAACAACAAGCCGTGAAAACGAAAAGAGAGAGAGCACCGATCCCGAACGTGCTTCAAATGCCACCTCTTCAAGTGGAAGAGACATGCGCTCCAGGGGAAGCGTGGAAGGCGACTTTTTATCGGCGAGTACTGACGTTTACTCTCAGGAGGCAGCGGCCGAGACAGAACGATACAGTGCGGCACTTTTGAAAATCACTGCAGACGATTTGGAGGTCACCGTTCAAGACACTCAGATCAAATTTCTGCATAATCTCTCTACTGCAGTGGAAGATAGCGAGTGCTCGGAGCAAGTCCGAAAGGCAGTTAAAGACTCCGTAAGAGATGAAGGCCATGCAGGCGATGGCGAGTCGGGCGAAAATTTCAGAGGCGATTTTTTCAAGGACAACCCGATCGCATCGGCCGCGACGTACCAAAGTGATCGTGAGGCACTTTCTCGGTACCGTGCGTTGGAGTGTGCAGCTCAAACGACAGCGGCAGCGGCGCTTAGCAGCGTCACACCCTCGAGTTCAATTAAGGCTCCTGCATACCGCTCTATCGATGATTGGGAGAGTGGTGCGGCGATAGGTTTCGCCAACCCAGTGTGTCTCGACGTATTTTTGCATAATCGTCGAGATCAAGAGTACGCTGGTCAAGGTTACGGGCTGCTTGTTTCTCAGTTTCTCGCCAGTCGACGGAGGGTCGATGGGTCCAAGGCGAGATCCCGAGCAGTTCGGTTAAAGAATGGGTCACGTCGGAAGTTACAACGTGAGCTTCGTACCATCGGCGCCAAGGCGCAGTATCTCGGTTTCGAGGCGTTCAAATCATTTGCAGAGGCAAACTCGTATCAACTGTCTGAGGATGTTTATTCAGCGATTGATAGCGGCACCACAGTTTCAATTTCGGCTGATGGGAAGCTTCTGATGGATGGTTTCGATCCCAAGTCTGCTGTGAAGATCGTGGGCTTCAATGGCAGCATGTCAAAGTCGTCGGGCAGCGGCGACATCGTTGGATTCGCATATTCTCGAGATAAGCGGCGAATTCCTCTTCGCGTACAGAAGGTCCACTCGGTTCTAGGGGCGCCGAACGATCTACTGTCCGTCAGTGCATTATTGCAGCAAGGTTACGAGTTCCACTTCACGAAGGAGAAGTCGTGGATAGTGACCCCGGAGATGGTAATTCTCGACTTGATCGAGAAGGGGGGATTGTTTTGGCTCAAGTGGCAGAAGGCGATCGATCCTCTTACTCAGCGCGCGGATTATGAGAAGTATTGCGCTGATGTAGCAGCCGAGGGCGGTGCTACAGGGCTAGCAGATGCGGAGACTGCAGCTGGAATGTCGGCATCGACAGAGGACGATGTTGGACGCGTTGAATCGGAGTCATATTTGAATTCTTTTTCGGCGCAAGGTCAGGATGCGAGCAATCCAGGGGATTGTCAAGCGTGCAGTGTTCCGTCGTGCCACTCTTGCGGCGGAGCTAGGTCGAACAGTGTGCCTTTATCACTTGTTCACCAGCGTTTGGGTCACTTCAACAGCGAGTTTCTCGAGAAGATGACCGACGCGCGCGCCATCGACATCACGTTATCTGACCGCACGAAGTGCGAGTGTGCGATCTGCAAAGCGAATAAGTTGACCCGCGGTCACGTGCCGAGCGAGCGGGAGCAGAGTCGTCCCGATCCTAAGCCGTTTGAGCGTGTTTGTACCGATGTGAAGGGACAAGTTACTCCTGACTTCTGGGGGAATGTCTACATGGTTACTTTCACGTGTGAGCTCACTCGGTGGTCAATGGCTTATTTTTGCAAGCAGAAGTCGCAGGTTAAAGATCGATTCAAGGAGTACCTCGAGTTGGTCAAGCGCATGGGTCATGTGGTTAAACGCCTCCAATCAGATGGTGGGGGAGAGTATGCGGCTAACGAGAATGCTCAAGTTTTGTCTGATTTTCAGAAGATCTGTATCGACAATCGCATCGAGCATAATCTTACCGCGCCACACACGCCTGCGCAGAATGGGGTGGCAGAGCGCCTCAATCGCACTTTGGTGGAGCACGCGGCTTGTATCATCCATGAGGCTGGTCTAGCGCGCGAGTTCTGGAGTTTAGCTGTCAAGCATATTGTCTGGGTAAGAAATCGGCTTTGGCACAGATCGTTGAATGGTCCGAATGGAAGCGGCCTCAGTCCTTTTCAGGCGCTGTACGGCCGGCCGCCGGTTGTGAGCATTGCGCGTGTTTGGGGTTGCGATGCATGGCGTCTCGACCACCTGCGTGATGCGGCGAGCTTCGCACCGAAAGGCAAGAAGTCCATTTTTGTTGGCCTAGCACCAAATCGTAAGGGGTGGGTGTTGTTTGATCCAAAAACGAGAAAGTTGAGGACAACGTTTCATTGTGCTTTTGACGAGTCATTGAAGGATCGTCGATGTGGTCTGCTCGATTTTGTTTTGCGTCCGCGGAAGGCTGGGGCCGGAGCGACACGAGATGAGGAGCGACTAGCGCGGCTCGAGGGAGAGCTGTACGACCCTGACGGGTTCATCG
>CAIOHI010000033.1 GCA_903858075.1 uncultured Actinomycetes bacterium | reverse complement strand
TAAGAAAAAAGGGCTAGTTCTTCGATTTTTTGCTGGGTGATGGCTGAAGAAATCCGCGTAAAACGCCCATCGACATTCGGATCCAGGCGGTATGAAATTCTTCAGATTCAAAGGTGTCCAAAGCTGACCGGCCGATGAACATCGTGGCCATATACCGCGCTATGTCTTCCACTGATTCGGTGGGGTTTATCAATCCACGATCTCGCGCACCATTCAACATTTCGGTAAGTGCAATGTCGGCGATGCGTGACTCTTCTGCAAGTGATTCAGTCAGAACTGGAATATGTTGCGCTGCTGCCACTACTGCAATGCGGTGTGATCTGTTCTTTCGGCCGGTTGGATTTGACGCCAAACGTAATCCTGCCTCGATCACATCAAGGCATTCTTCGCCTGAATTCACGCTGGCAAGAATCTGGGCAAGAAGTGCATTGTTCGCCATACGTTCGTCAATCAATCGCTGCACTTCAACTGCAGAAATCACGCCATCGCGTCCACCAAAGTGGTGATACACCGAGCTTTTTGAAACACCAGATTCTTCAATGACACGCATGATGTTGAACTTGACAGGCCCAAATTCATCAAGTTCTC
The DNA here is from genome assembly GCA_903858075.1 of uncultured Actinomycetes bacterium. Taxonomy (GTDB): domain Bacteria; phylum Actinomycetota; class Acidimicrobiia; order Acidimicrobiales; family Ilumatobacteraceae; genus F1-20-MAGs119. The sequence goes on along the minus strand of CAIOHI010000033.1, from coordinate 5,555 downwards.
GACGCGCATGGTCAAGGATTCGCGACATAGTCTCTCGTCCGTTGCTGCGCGTTGGTCTCTCCGTCACAGGCTCTAGTCAAGCACAGTAACCCTCACCCGAGCGACGCCGTCGGGCCCTAGTGCTGCAAGAAAACTGAGTTATTCGATGCGCAGACCGGAGATTGCACGAGCAATCACCTCGAGTAGTCGGTGATCAAACCAGTCTTTAGGGAGATATTCCCCGCACTCGTGCGGCTAGTCCACTTGCGCGGTTGATGGTGCTCATTACTGCTTTCGTAATGGCATCTTCACTGGCAATGATTACAAGGTGTTTCCGGGCGCGGGTCACTGCGGTGTAAAGAAGTTCGCGGCGCAAGAGCGGTGAGTCAACGGGGGGCACCACCACAATGACCGTGTTGTATTCCGAGCCTTGTGATTTGTGAATAGTGGTTGCAAAAGCAACTTCAATGTCTTCGAGGGCGCTAGGTTCAAATCTTTTCGCTTGTGTAGAGAACACCACCTTGCGTCCACTTGTTTCACTCACCACAATGCCGGTGTCGCCGTTCACTAAGCCGGTGCGAAGGTCGTTGCGGGTATTAAGTAGTGGTTGGCCCACAGCGCCGCGAGTAGTAGACACGCCAATGGTTTTGGCAACGAGGTTATTCCAAGCGGAAACACCGTAAGGACCTTTACGGTGGCCACACAGCACACGAACAGAAGCAAGTGCGTCAAGAGCTTCTTGTGCGTTGCCCAGTTTGGCGTCTTTGAGGGCATCGCGGTATCCCTGAAGGTGCGTATCGAGTTGCGCAAGTACCTGTGTCGACTTTGACGGGTCGGCTGAAGCATCGGGCAATGCAATGAAAGTGATTTCTTTGGTGTTCTTTTTGATGAACTGAAGTACATCATCGGCAGCTTTTTGCGAGAGGTCGGCCACGCTGATGTTGGTGGCAAGTTGGCCAATGTCGTTGACCTTATTCGGATCTTTCTCATCTGCTTGGCGTCGGTTAATGAGCAACTTCGTAATTGGGTAGGTGCCATCGCCATGGAGAGAAGCAATATCAGGAAGGACAGCGCCGGCTTCAACGCTCTTGAGTTGCTGAGGGTCGCCGACGAGCACCAGTTTGGTAGTGGGAGCAAGTGCTTCTAAGAGACGTGCCATGAGAGGAAGCGACACCATAGAGACTTCATCGATAATGACAATGTCGTAGGGCAAGAAGTTTTGTGCATGGTGGGCAAAGCGACCGCGGTTGCCAGGCGACCAGCCGAGTAAGCGGTGAATGGTGCTGGAAGTTTTGGTAACACTGCCAATGAGGTCTGCATGTGTTTGTGGGAAGTGTTGCAATGCAAGTGATAAGCCCACCGATGTGGTTACTTGCCGTGCAGCCTTTGCGGTTGGGGCAGCAATAGCAACACGCAATGGATTGATGTTGCCTGCGGTGTTGTTGGCCGCATGCTCGCTATAGAACGCATGCAGCATGCCAGCAATGGTGTAGGTCTTACCGGTGCCAGGGCCACCGAGAAGAACTGTGGTGTTGTGGGTGAGGGCTTTCATTACAGATTGTGCTTGGTAATCGATCGAGTCTTCTTCTACGACTTGTGCTTGGTCGTTGACCGAGCCTTTTCCAAATACAGCTTCTACCCACGTTGTTGCTTGTGCTGGCAGTGAAGTGGGAGTAGCGGTGAGGCGTGTGCGCAGGGCAATGGCAACAATGCCTTCATCGGCCCATTGGCGGGTGAGATACAACATGTTGCCAAAGAGCACGAGTGGCTTGGTGTGGTCAACATGATCGATGTTGTTGGGCTCTGGGATGAAAACCAGTGGGTTGTTGGCAAGGTGTTGGTGCCATTCAGCGAGGCTTGGCCAGTCAAGTTCGTCTTGTAATTTCTGGTCAAAATCTTCTCGTGCAGATCCGAGTTCATCGCGTACTTGTTGGCGAACGTTTTCTAGATCAATACATACATGCCCATTCACTGGGGCCCATACGGCAATTGCAACCGAGAGATAGTCAATAAATGCGGCATTGGTGGTGCTGGTAGTAGAGAACACCGAATTAGTAATGCGTTGAGCAGCATGTACTTCTATGGCAGTGAATACTTCTGCATCAATGAAAGGTTGAAATTCTTGATGAGGAGTGGTGACGGTGAGTGAGGCCATGTCAGTTTCCCTTTCCGGCAAAGAGGGCATCAAGTGCAAGCACAAGTTCAGTGGCGGGGCGCCAGTGGTACACGCCATAGGGACGAGGTGTGGGTTCGTCGGTGCTATGGCCGGTCATGCCGCGTACATAGAGGTATGCAACGCCGCCTAAGTGAATGTTGGGATCGTAACCAGGTTGACGCCACTGCAAGTAACGATGCAGAGCAACGCTGTATACAAGGGCCTGCAAAATGAAGCCCTCTTCCACCATGGATGCCACCAAGTTGTCGGGGTGATATGGGATGAGTGGATTCTGTTCTGAATTGGCCGGATCATGGAGGCGGTTTGTCTTGTAGTCGGCTACCACGTAAACAGGTTTGCTGGTTTCAGAATTCATGCGAAAGACGGCGTCGATAGAACCTGTCATATAACCGGCAACGGTGATAGTGGAGGGATTGTCAGCAATGTCTTGTGCATAGGCGGTGATGTGCGGATCAAGGTTGCCGTGTTGCAACATGAGTGCACCAATGTCGCTGAGAGAAAATGCACCTTTATCGCTGTGAGGCAAGTGGAAGTTGAATTCAAGTTCCGACAGGCGGTGCGTGGTGCCAAGTGTGTGCAAGGTATTGCCAGCGAAGGGGCCGCCGAGCGGGGCGTGAATGGAAGCGATAATACCTTCGGTGATTTTTGCTCGTTGTTCGGGGCTGTGGGTGTTCACAAAGCGGTGTTCAACTTCGTCATGCAGGTCTTCGTTGAGCTGTGCACTCGCTGGGTTAATGCTGTCGAAGATTTCGTGAACGGTGTTACCAAAGATGTTGCTGCCGGCAATGTCGTAGAGAGGCATTGTGTCTTTCGCGATATCGAGTTCAATGTTGATATTGCCCACAAGTGGAGGCAGTGCAGGGGCATTGTTCGATTCGTCAGTGGCACCGCCAAGGTCCTTGCCACTGTCCTTGTTGTCGTGGTCGCCCTTGAGTGTTTTGGAGAGTGCCGAATAGCTCCAGCGTGCAAAGCCGTACGTGCGCACTTTGTTGGTGCGGCCGTATTGTGCAGTACTGGCTTGTGCGTGTTGTACTGAACTGGACTGCGTCCATTTCAAGGGATCGGCTTTGATTGCTGTTAGAGGAATTGCAGCAATAGTCCCCTGTGATGCGCCTGCGATGGAGGCCATTAGAGCGTTGAGCGGTTCTGCCTCAACGGGAATACTCGGGAGATTTGAATCATGCGCCGCAAGTACTTGAGCAAGGGCCACTTTGGTATTGCCTGAACTCTTACCTGTGGCGCTCCAGTAGAGAACAACCTTATGTTCGGCACGGGTGAGGGCGACGTAGAGCAAGCGCTTTGAGTCGTAGTACACGTCGTCTTTATAGAGAAGGTCGCGTCCGTATGGGTCGCCTGCTCTTTGGCCAGGAACTTTTCGTGAGTATTCGGCATTGTAGATCTCTGCATATTGCGGGTCATCGGTGCCAGTGGGGTCAAAGATCCATTTCTTTGCTCCAGGGAATCCCGAGGCAATGTCAAGAACACGACGCGACGAAGTTTCTCCGGGGAAGACAAACGAAAACATATGAGGGTTGCTACCTAGGGACACCGGCTTTTTGATGAGTGTCGGTAAAAAGACAATAGGAAATTGCAAACCCTTGCTGGAGTGAATGGTCATTACCTTTACAGCAACTTCATCGCCCTCAATACGGCGTTCAAATTGTTCATTTCGTCGGTCAGAGTCGTTGACAAGTTCGGTGAGCGTTTCGAAGCATTCGCCTGCACCTGCATTGCGGGCAAAACGTGGAATAGAGGCAAGTATTTCAGCCAGGTGGTCGAGGTCAGTGATGTGGCGTTCACCATCTTCTTCACCAAGAACGCGTTGTAGGAAGCCGGCACGGTTGCGGAAAGAAAGAAAAAGAGCAGCAACGCCTCGGGAGTGCAGGAGTTCTGCATTTTCAGCACATTGACGTTGCCAATCAGCCACAGTGTCATCTGTTGCTTGGGCAAGTTCCTCTTCGCTCACGTTGCCGAACCACGACAATGCATAAGCGCGAACGAATTGTGGCTTACCAGGGTTAGCAAGGGCCCCAAGCAACATGAGCCAATGCATGGCGGCTTGCGACCCAAAAACACTGTCAGTTTTGAAACGCACTGCAGGCACAAGCGATTCGTGCAAGTAGCGCACTGCGGTTTCGGCATCGCTGTGGCTATTTACCAATATGGCGATGTCGTTTGGAGTAATAGCGCGGGTGGCGCCATCGGTTGATGACTTTTTGTCGGGAATATTTCCGTGCTGCAAAAGTTCGACTATGTGGTTGGCAACATCGCGCCAGAAGACTCGTTGTACCAGACCGCTTTCGTTGTTACTGATCTTAGGTTTGCCCATTTCGCCAGACTTGAGAATGCTCCCAGGTTCAGTGCGCGCGCCCGCTTGAATGTCATTTGCCAAGTAGCGAATTTCTAAAGGCGCTCCAGGAACATTGGGGTTCGATGGATCGGAGATAGAGGTGACGGATCCATCGTCATTTTTCTTTGCGGCGTTAACGGAAACAAATCGCACGTTGCCTGCAGTATCGAAAGTGTTGTTCTGTAGCAATGTTTCAAGTGCTGTAAGCAACTTTTTGTCGCTGCGGTAGTTGGTGTCAAGCGCGTAGGACTGTAGGACATTGTTCACAGCATCGATATACACCTGCACATCTGCGCCACGGAAACGGTAAATCGCCTGCTTCGGGTCACCAACGGTAATGAGGGTGACTTCTTGCGGGTTGGCCTCGTAAATGTGCGAGAAAATTGACCACTGCGAGGCATCGGTGTCTTGGAATTCATCGACCATCACGATGGAGTACTGCGAAGCAATGGAGCGAGCGAGGTTCTGGGCGACTTCGTCGTTCTTGTCGAGAGTTTCGGCAACCATGCGCACCATGTCGTCGTAGGTGATGATGCCGGCGTCGTAGCTACGACGGTGTACTTCGGTAATGACTTTGTTTACGTAGCTAGCAATGGTTTGCGCTTGTTGAGTCAGTTCGATTTCACGATCTTCAAGACCATCAAGTTTTGTGGCAAGTGGTGATGGCGGAAGTAAAGGAAGGATGAGCGCCTTGGGATTGCCCATTGCACGTTTAACTGCATCGCCGAGTTGGGTGAGTGAGCTTTTTACATTTTCAGCAATTAGATCTTTCCGTTTGGCTGTGGCATGTCCGTACAGCAGCCGAGTATCAATTGACATGGGGTCAATGAGAAGATCGGTAATGACTTGGTTGATGATGTCGTCGACATTGTCTTGCACCACATAGTTCTGTGGAGCAGGGCTATGTAGGCCAGCACGACGCAGCACTATTTGGCAAAAGCCATGGATGGTGGTGATGGTGGTGTCATCAAAGTGTGAGAGAAATTGTTGCAAGTTGGAAATGGCTGTTAGCCGGGACGCTTCGCTTGCAAGCATGCTGGTCATCCACGG
>CAIOHI010000032.1 GCA_903858075.1 uncultured Actinomycetes bacterium | reverse complement strand
TGCTCACACCAGCCCATACGAACATGAGCCCAAGGGCCACGCTCACAAGCACGCGCAGTGCGTTCACTCGGGGAATGCAACCTCTACAACTTTGCCCCGGTAAAACGCCATGGCGTGTGGCGAGACACCCGTAGGGGTGTTTAGATGCGTTACTAGCCCCACCACGAAGTAGTGGTCGCCATAGAGAGCGTCGGAGTGAAGGTCGCAGTCAATGTGGGCAAGCGAACCTGCAATAGCTGGTGCACCATTCAACGAAGGCGCCCATTCAATGCCGGCAAAGCGGTCGTCAGACTCTTTTGCGAATCTCCAACACACTTCTGCTTGGTTCTCTGCCAACACATTGACGCAGAACTTTCCTGTTTCTTTGAGAGAGTTCCACGTTTTCGACTGAGTGCCAGGAAGAAAACCAACCAATGGTGGTTCAAGAGACACCGAAACAAATGAGCCAATAGTGATTCCCTGTGGCGTGCCGTCGGAGTCGATTCCTGTTACTACAACAACACTTGTTGGAACATGGCCAAGTACGTCACGGAATTGTCGAGAGTCAAAAGCAGTCACAGCAACATCGTAACAATTTTGCCGAGGCAAAGATCTATATACGAAAGTTCAAGCCCTCAGATGCAATGAACACGTTGCATCCAGCCGAGGCGCCGACAGCTGCCAAACATGCAGCCGACGCGTCGAGCGCGTCATCAGATCGCGAAGGGTCGTGGTGGAAAAGCGCCAGGTTCTTCACTCCATGGGTTGTTGCTACCCACACTGCATATTCCGCAGTGCAATGGCCCCACGTCGATTTCACAGCAAACTCTTGTGGCGTGAACTGCGAATCGTGAATGAGCAGGTCTGCACCCTCGACCAACTCACGTGCACCATCACTAATGCCATGTGACCCATCGGTGGGTTGTTGATGATCAGACAAGTAGGCAATGGACTTACCATTGAGTTCAATACGAAAACCCAGTGTTGCCCCCACATGAGGAATGGCACGAGCTTTCACTTGAACATCGTCAATCATGAAATCGGAATTCGGCGTGTCGACAAAAGAAACGGTTCCCGGAATATGAGACAACCCAACGGGGAAAAGTGGAGGGCTGACCAATTTGTCAAACACTGCTTGCAGCGACATGCCATCTTCTTGCACTGGCCCGCGAACAGTGAGAACTGTTTCTTCATTCAACAACGGCGCAAAAAAGGGAAGACCCTGTGTGTGGTCGAAGTGCGAATGCGTTAAGAGGCACGTGCCAACGAACTTGGTATCGCGTGTCAGACATTCTTTTCCGAAGTAGCGCAAGCCCGTACCGAGGTCAAACAAGATGGGTTGACTGCCAGGAGTGAGCACAGAAACACACGAGGTATTGCCGCCATAGCGAATGATGTCTTCGCCGTGGCAAGGTGTTGAGCCACGAACGCCATGAAATGTGACCGAGAACGTCGTCTCAGAACCCGTGTTGTGCCCCCGCATAAGTGATGACGCTACGCCTCTTTGCGCAAAGGTGTAAATGCTGAGGAGCGTGACGTTAGTCGCAAGGCCTCGCAGAGCGACTACCGTTCACGTATGGGCAACATCTCACCTCGCATACAAGAGGTCACGGCCAACGGCATCGACTTCCACTGCCTCACCTATGGAAGTGGTCCTTTAGCCCTTTGCTTACACGGCTTCCCCGATACAGCCCACTCGTGGATTCCCACAATGAGCCATATCGCCGACGCAGGCTTCACTGCAGTGGCTCCTTTCATGCGCGGCTATGCCCCCACATCGCTCGCTTCCGATGGGTGTTACCAAACTGCTGCCCTCGCTCACGACGCTGTTGCACTTCATGAAGTGCTTGGCGGCTCAGACGATGCGGTCATCATTGGCCACGACTGGGGCGCCCCTGCAACTTATGGCGCAGCACTGCTCGCACCCGAGCGTTGGAAAAAAGTTGTGGGGATGGCAGTACCACCTGGGCCAGCGCTTGGTTTGGCGCTTCTCAACAATTTAGAACAAGTGCGAAAAAGTTGGTACATGTTCTTTTTCCAACACGGTCTATCCAACATTGTGGTGGCGGCAAACAATTATGCGTTCATCGACAAGATCTGGGCCGATTGGTCGCCAACCTTCAATTCAGGCGACGCGGCTCAACACGTGAAAGACGCATTGGGATCACCGGAAAATGTGGCGGCAGCACTTGGTTACTACCGTGCAGCCTTGGGTGACGGATACAAAAACCCCGCATACGGCGAACTGCAATCACGAATGGGCGGCGAAGTTCCGACACAACCACTTCTCTACTTGCATGGCGAAAACGATGGCTGCATTGGCACCGACGTAATGGAATCGGCGCGCAGCATGTCGGGAAACAATGTTGTCTATGAAGTAGTGAAAAACGCAGGACACTTTTTACAACTCGAACAACCACAAATTGTTGGTACACGCATTGCAGATTGGATTACCTCATGAAACCCCAGCTCCCCGATGGCATCGTCGCAATTGTGAAACGCGAATGCGCAACTTGTGTCATGGTCGACCCGTTGTTTGCCCACATCGCAGCAAACGGAGCTCCACTCACCGTTTACACACAAGATGACCCAACCTTTCCTGCGTCTGTTGCTGCGGTTCACGATGCAGATCTATCGGTGTCGTGGCATTACGACATCGAAACCGTCCCCACATTGCTGCGTATTGAAAATGGCGTGGAAATAGACCGCACCTTTGGCTGGAGCAAAGATGCATGGCAAAAATTCACTGGCATTGCAGACCTTGGCGCAGATCTTCCTGTCATGCGACCTGGTTGTGGTTCACTCAGCGTTGACCCCAATTTAGAAGACGAGTTACGCGTTCGTTTCACTAGTTCCACTTTGCATTCACGGCATGTTGAACTTGCCAGCGCTGAAGACGAATTCGAATCGATGTTTATACGCGGCTGGACCGACGGCTTACCCGTTATTCCCCCCACACCAGAGCGTGTACTGCGCATGCTCACCGGAACAACACGCAACCCACAAGACGTGGTTGCCATTGCCCCACCCAACTTGGTGCAACTCACGGTTGAAAAAATTGCTATTAACGCGGTGATGGCTGGTGCATTGCCAGAGTATTTGCCTTGGATCATTACCGCTCTTGAAGCAGTATGCAATGACGAATTCAACATGCATGGTGTGCTTGCCACCACCATGCCAGTTGGCCCCGTCATTATTTGTAATGGCCCCGGCACTCAAGCAATTGGCATGAACAGCGGCGTCAACGTTTTTGGTCAAGGCAACCGCGCGAACCTCACCATTGGTCGCGCTGTACAACTCACCATCCGCAATGTTGGCGGCGGCAAGCCCGGCGAAGTAGACCGTGCCACTCATGGCAACCCAGGAAAACTCAGTTTCTGTTTCGCAGAAGATGAAGCAGGCTCACCATTTGGAACTTTGGCCGAAGAACGTGGAATTGCACCTCAGCAGAATGCCGTCACAGTGTTTGCTGGTGAAGGTCCGCGCTGTGTTGTCGACCAAGCAGCCCGCACGCCAGAGCAACTCACCAATTCTTTTGCTGCGTGCTTGCGAGCAACACATCACCCCAAGTCAGTTCTTTCTTTCGATGCGATACTTGTGGTGAGCCCCGACCATTCACGCGTGTATGCCGAAGCCGGTTGGGGTCGCGAGCGGTTGCTCAGTGAACTTCATGCTCGCCTCCAAATTCCTGGCGCCGAACTAGTACGAGGCGCACTCGACATGGCCGAAGGCTTGCCCCCCAAGTTTGCCGATCGCATCGTGCCCAAATTCAAGGCCGGAGGAATCCTTCTTGCCCATGCCGGTGGCGGTGCCGGGCTCTTTTCCTCGGTCATCGGCGGCTGGGCAAATGGAGCCATGGGCAGTACACCTGTGACACGACCCGTCCTTTCATGACAGACTGTGAACCATGAGCGCGCCCATTCTTCTCGACCCCACTAATGAGTCACGGCCCGCGCAACGCGAGCAGCTCGCACGACCAGCATCGGTGAAAGGTCTCACTGTTGGGTTACTCGACATCGTGAAGGCACGCGGCGACATTTATCTCAATCGCCTCGAAGAACTTTTTGTTGCAGAAGGTGCAAAGGTTTTGCGATTCCGCAAACCCACCTTCACAAAACCTGCGCCACCTGACCTGCGCCATGAAATATCTATTCAATGCAACGTGGTCATTGAAGCACTCGCCGATTGAGGCAGTTGTACGTCGTGCAGTGTGCACGACATCGCAGATCTAGAACTTCGCGGAGTGCCGTCGCTCTTCATTGCCTCAAGTGAGTTCATTGATGCCGCATCTGCACAAGCAGAGGCACTGGGTTTCCCCGACATTGCACGCGTCTTTGTGGGTCACCCCATTCAAGATCGCACCGACGCTGAAATGCGTGAACTCGCAGAACTTTCCTTCCCGGAAATTTTGCGCAAAATCACTTCTGCATAACTGATGGAAGTTGGTACCCCACTGCGGAGTACTCAACTAAGCCTTCATTCACCAGCGCTTGAGCAAGTCGCAAAGCGCGTTCTTCATCTGCAATTTCCATTACTGCTACGAGTCGCTCTTGCGTTACACCACTCACCGTGAGTGCTTTCATTAATTTGCCTCGTGCCTGGCGATCGGATCCGGCAAACTTTGCCTGCGGTTTGCTGGTAAATGCAGACGCTTTTGCAGGGTCCGTTTCATTGTCAACTCCGCCCTTCCAAACACATTGCTCAAAAACAGGGCAGCTTTCGCAATGCGCCTTACGTGCAGTACACACCGTTGCGCCGAAGTCCATCATCACTTGGTTCCAATCGCGCGAGAAACCAATGGGCAACCAAGTATCTGCCATCTCTTGAGACGCACGAGCGTTCAGTACCTTGCCTGAAATACGTGCTAACACTCGCGCAACATTGGTATCGACGACGGCAACATCTGCATCGAAGGCAAAGGTCAGTACGGCTCGTGCCGTGTATGGCCCCACCCCCGGCAGTTCAAGCAACTCATTCAATGTGCGAGGCACTTCACCATCAAAACACTCAACCATCATTTGTGCTGCAAGTTGCAAATTTTTACAGCGCCTCGGGTAACCCATCCCCTGCCATTCCACCAGCATGTCGGCGAGTGGCGCAGCAGCACAAACACGCGGCGTAGGAAAGAGCGCAACGAATCGCTCAAAACGTGGAAGCACCCGCGGCACATGGGTCTGTTGAAGCATCACTTCAGACACCAACACGTGCCATGGATCTTGAGTTTCACGCCACGGCATATTGCGCAGTTGAGGAAGCCCCCACTGCAACAGAAGTTCAGGAACGTTGTTTATGCGTTCCAAGCAGCATTGACGTCGTAAGGCCGAGTGCGCTCGGGTGCATTTGCACGCTTCCACACCATGACGCGGCGACGGAAGTAACACACTTCTTTGCCATCTTGGTTGAAGCCTTTGGTTTCTACCGTCACAATGCCGCGATCATTTTTTGATTTTGATTCAGCTATTTCCAGCACACGTGTTTCAGCATGAATGGTGTCGCCATGAAATGTAGGGGACTTGTGCTGCAGTGTTTCCACCTCGAGGTTTGCAATGGCGGCACCACTGACATCGGGAACGCTCATGCCCAAGACCAGCGAATACACCAAGTTGCCCACCACTACGTTGCGACCCTGCACGCTTTGCGAGGCGAACCAGTCGTTGGTGTGCAAGGGGTGATGGTTCATAGTGATCATGCAAAACAAATGATCGTCGTATTCAGTAATGGTTTTGCCTGGCCAGTGGCGATACACATCGCCCACGGTGAAGTCTTCTAAACAGCGGCCAAAGGGACGTTCATGAGTTGTCATACCGAAACGCTAACCCACTTGAGGCATCTCACAAAAGTGCAGCGCCCAAGAACGACTACATCTTGCGCATGGGGCCAGAATCATCGTCTGGCAATGCAGGCAATGGGTACTGCCCTGTGCGGTCGCGCGGAGCATGGCGCTCGACCCAGTCGATGTTGCTTTCACCCCTGCTCACTGCATCTTCAGCCACTTGACGCAATGGCTTCAAGCGATCTTTCTTCTCGAGCGACCACGGGCCAACACGCAACGATAGGTAGCACGCTGCACCAACAAGAATGGGCAACCAAAACTGTGCAAGTCGATAAGTAAGCACGCCCACTGTTGCTGAACTACGTGACAAACCAAAACCCACGATGGTCGGAATATAAATGCCTTCCACAATGCCAAGAC
>CAIOHI010000031.1 GCA_903858075.1 uncultured Actinomycetes bacterium | reverse complement strand
GTTGAAGCTGTGGGGAAAGTATCGACTGCAATAACATTACGTGCGCTCGCTAATGCACGCCTTGCGAGGTCGAGATCTGGAACATCAGAAAGCGGATCTGCACCAAGCAAAATGAGGCACTCAATGTGTCCGTCACTTGCTGCAGTGAGAATACTGCGGGCATTATTTCCTGCCGTCAGACCAGCATTTGCTGCGCCGCGAATATTTCCGCGACGAAGAACAGGTAACACTGTTGCTGCAGGGAAAGCAGCAGCTATGGCGTTATACGCCTGTGCTGTGAAATCGCTCGATTCGGCAAGGTTTGCGCGCCCTAAAACAACAACTACGTTTCCTTTGCCTAGCTGGGCCGCAATCTCGGTGTCGTTTAATGCTGTATTCACTGCAGCAACTTGTGCGCCAGGTTCGTAGTTCACCGATTTCCAGGCATACCGCGTGAGCCCTGAGGCTTTCGTGGTGAACTCGATGATTCGCGTGCGATTCTTAGTTGCAGCATCGCGTAACCGAAGATACAGAACTGGAAGCTCTTCTTTCAGGTCTGGGCTCAACAAAATAACAGTGGTTGCAGAAGTTGCATCATTAATTGTTGCTTGCGGCAAATTGAATACTTCTGTTGACAGACCATCATCAAGTTGCGCATCGTGCAACGTGACACCCAATTTGTTTGCCATCATCGCCCAGGCACGAGCATCTTCATTAGCAAGTCGAGCTCCGCCCAGAATGGCAACGCTGTTTGCACCTTTAGAGCTCACTGCCAAGCGAATGGTTCGAGCCGCGGCTTCAAGGGCACTTGACCAAGAAGTAGGAACGAGCGACTCGCCTTCTCTCACGAGTGGCGTAGTGAACCGATCTTCACTATTGACTGATTCAAAATTGAACCGACCACGATCGCACAGCCAACCCCAGTTGACTTCATCGTTGTCGTGACCTTGATAGCGCAGTACTTGGTCGCGACTTGACTGAATAACAGTTGCGCAGCCTACTGAGCACGCAGTACACGTACTCTGTGTTTCTTCAAGGTCCCAGGGGCGAGCTTTAAAGCGATATGGCTTTGCAGTGAGCGCCCCAACTGGACAAATTTGAACCGTATTTCCCGAGAAGTAAGAAGCGAAAGGCTCGTCGGGGAACGTGAGTATCTGTGTGTTATTTCCACGATGCGTAAATGAGATGAGTGGGTCGCCAGCAACTTCACTGGCGAATCGCGTGCAACGATCACAGAGAATGCAGCGTTCACGATCGAGAAAAACTAAATCGCTAATAGCAATGGGCTTTTCGTAATGTCGTTTTTCTTCAACATAACGACTCTCGCCTGGACCATGAGAAAATGCCTGGTCTTGAAGTGGGCACTCACCACCTTTGTCGCACACTGGGCAGTCAAGTGGGTGATTCGCTAGAAGAAGTTCCAAAATTCCTTCTTGAGCTTTTTTCACTTGCTCAGTTTCTGTATGCACCACTTGCCCATCGGCAACAGGGGTCATGCAAGAAACGACCATCATCGGCCCACGAGGACCTTCCACTTCTACTAAACACTGGCGGCACATGCCGACTGGCTTCATACGTGGGTGGTAACAAAAACGAGGAATGAAATCACTTGTGCGGTCGGCAGCCGCAATGATGAGCTCACCTTTACGCGCTGCAACTGTTTTGCCGTTAATAGTAAGGCTCACGGCATTGGGGTCAATGACGACTTCGGTTTCCACTTGGTCAGGTGTTGATTCTGTGGTGCTCATGATGCGTGTCCTGTTGTGCTGCTTGCTGCTGCAGTGACCGGAATTCGTTTACGCGTGGTCACACGTGCTTCAAACTCACTGCGAAACAAAGTAAGAGCAGAGTGAACGGGCGCATACGCCGATGGACCCACAAAACAAATAGTTGTCATCTTGTACGGGAATGGAACTGCTGCTAACCCAAGGTCGGCATTCGATGCGTGTGGGAAATCGCCTGGGCAAATACTGCTTCCCACTTCAACGAGTTGGTCGAGGTCGGCATCGGTTCCGGTGCCTTCAACAACGCGCGTCAAAATACGCTCGAGCCAAGTTCCGCCTTCGCGACAAGGTGTGCACTTGCCACATGACTCATGAGCATAAAAACGCGTGAGCGTTAATGCGGCAGCAGGAATATCGGTGGTTTCATCCATCACCATAATTGCGCCAGAACCAAGCATTGAACCCGCTGGTCCTACTTGACTTGCTTCAAAAGGCAAGTCGAGTTGGTCGGGCGTGAACCATGGTGCGGACCCACCGCCTGGTACAAAAGCTTTCAACTTATTGTCGTTACGAATTCCACCGCAGAATTCATCTCCGTACAAAAGATCTCTGAATGTGGTGACGCCGTTAATTATTTCAAAAACACCTGGTCGTTTTACATGTCCGGACACTGCAACCATGCGTGTACCAGGAGATGTTTTTGTGCCAATTGCTGTGTACGCCTCGGAACCATTGCACAAGAGCCACGGCAAGTTTGCGAGCGTTTCCACATTGTTGACAATGGTGGGCTGACCATACAAACCATTTGCAGCAGGGAAAAATGGCGGCTTCAACCGTGGCATACCGCGGTTGCCTTCAAGGCTTTCAATGAGCGCGGTTTCTTCTCCGACCACATATGCGCCTGCACCCCAGTGCAAAACAATGTCGACAGAGAATTTTGTTCCCAAAATATTTTTACCAACGAAACCTGCTGCATAAGCCTCGTTCAACGCTGTAGCCATGCGCTCTTGAGCTAAGGCCATTTCACCACGTATGTAGAGGAAGCATCGTGACAACCCTGCGGCGTAGCACGCAATGAGGCAGCCCTCAATAAGTTGATGCGGATCGCGCTCCATGAGCAGACGATCTTTGTACGTGCCAGGTTCACTTTCATCGCCGTTCACTACTAAGTACCGCGGCCACACTTCTTGTGGAGTCAAACCCCACTTAGTGCCAGCAGGGAATCCGGCACCACCGCGACCAAGAACTGTTGCGTTCTTTACCTCGTCGTGCACACTGGCTGCAGGTTGCGACAAAGCTGCTCGTAAACCTGCATAGCCATTGGTCGCTAAATAGCGTTCAATGGTGTACGAATCGGCAAATTCAAAACGTGAAGTAACAATTTTCGGACGATCGCCAGCCACGAAACCAGGAGCATGCGCGTAAGTACTGGTCATAATGCAGACTTTCCATCTAGCCATTCAGGCGATTCGTTTACTTTTTCAGGAGCCACTGCTCCAACACCACGGTCCGCAGGAATGTGCTGACGCACCGTTGCCAAAACTCCGTGAGAAGGAATTTCATCGGCGAGTTTTCCTGCTGCAAGGTCGTCAATGAGTGTGTCAAGTTCTGCAGGAGTCATTTTAAAGCGGTACCGATAGTTGACCTGCAAGCATGGAGCTTCAGTGCACGCCGCTTGGCATTCAGCGTGCTCCAAAGTAATGAGACCGTCGGGAGTAGTGCTTCCTGCCTTAATGCCAAGTCGCTTCTCGGCATGATGCATGAGTTCCTCGGAGCCCATGAGCGCACACGACATGGTTCCACATATGTTGAGGAGATACTTCCCTACTGGTTCAAACTTGAACATCTCGTAGAACGAAGCGGTTCCGAATACCTCTGCAGAAGTTACTCCTACAAGATCAGCAATGTGCTTCATGGCATCTTGTG
Source organism: uncultured Actinomycetes bacterium (assembly GCA_903858075.1). Taxonomy (GTDB): domain Bacteria; phylum Actinomycetota; class Acidimicrobiia; order Acidimicrobiales; family Ilumatobacteraceae; genus F1-20-MAGs119. Next base: position 3,734 of record CAIOHI010000031.1, on the reverse strand, counting down.
CAACATAACCATCTTGCTCTTGAGCAAGATGCAAGATGGGAATGAGTGCAGACTTCGGGCGCGGGTAACGCCCGATAATTTCGTATGCGATTGCAACATTTGCATCGGTGAGACGGCTCATCGGTCGACTTCTCCCAACACTGGATCAATAGAAGAAATGACAGCTACTGCATCGGCAATAAGGCCGTCGCGCATCATGTGTGGCAGTGCTTGAATATTGACAAACGACGGAGCACGCATGTGTAACCGATATGGTTTTGGCGAGCCATCACTGACGATATAGCAACCAATTTCGCCACGCGGACTTTCAATGCCTACGTACACTTCACCTTCAGGCACTTTGAAACCTTCGGTGAAAATTTTGAAGTGGTGAATAAGGGCTTCCATTGACTCATCGATGCGAGCACGTGGTGGTGGAGTCACTTTTTTATCTTGAATGCGATAGTCACCCGATGGCATCTTGTCGAGAATTTGATACACAATCTTCATTGACTCACGAATTTCATTCAGGCGAATTGCATACCGGTCGAATGAATCTCCGTATGAACCGACAATGACGTCAAATTCAACTTCTTTGTATTTCAGATACGGGAGATCACGGCGCAAGTCCCAGGCAACACCAGTGGAACGCAAGATTGGCCCCGATGCACCAAGGGCAACTGCTTCTTCTGCAGTAATGACACCAACACCTTGTAAACGCTCACGCCAGATGGGTTGGTTGGTCATGAGGATGTCGTATTCGGCCAAACGTGATGGCAAGCCTTCCAAGATGGTGAGCACATCATCTCGCCAACCAGCCGGCAGGTCTGCAGCAAGGCCACCAGGACGAATGAAGTTATGGTTCATGCGTAGGCCAGTTACTTTTTGGAAAAACCGCAACACTTCTTCGCGTTCGCGCCACCCATAAATCATCATGGAAACGGCACCCATGTCCATGCCGTTTGTGGCCATGAATAGAAGGTGGCTACTCATGCGATTGAGTTCAGATAGCAACATGCGCATCCATGTAGCGCGCTCTGGAATATCGCCATCAATTCCCAAAAGTTTTTCTACTGCAAGTGAGAACACCAACTCATTGTTCAATGGCGAGACATAGTCCATGCGAGTGACGTTGGTGCCACCTTGCATAAAGGTCAACTCTTCAGCCTGCTTCTCCATGCCTGTGTGCAGATAGCCAATGATAGGTTTGCAGCGCAATACCTTTTCACCTTGGAGTTCAAGCATCAAGCGCAAAACACCATGGGTACTTGGGTGTTGTGGCCCCATGTTGATGATCATGGTTTGTTCTTCGTCGTTTTCAACGGGGCTACTGGTGAGCTCTGAAGCTTCCTTTTCGCTCATGCGTAATACTGAACCAACTTCACGAAGAACTTCTTTTGCCGTGAGTTCACTGCGTGAACGCATTTCCTGTGGGCCTTCACCCGTTGCTGCAGGAGTAGCGGTAATGAGATTGCTTGTCATGATGGAGCACCTTTAAATTGCACAGGAATTCGCCCCACTGAAAAATCTTTACGCAGTGGATGGCCTTCCCAGTCTTCGGGCATCAAAATGCGTGATGGGTCGGGGTGTCCTTCAAATTCAATACCAAACATGTCGAACACTTCACGTTCCATAGCTTCAGTTCCTGGGAACAAGTCGAATGCTGTAGGCAATGATACTTCAGCTTCAGCAATTTGAACGCGCAAACGCAAGCGCTCGCGCCTTTCTAATGAGATGAGGTTGAGAACAATTTCAAAACGTTCGCCGTTGATACCTGACGGGAGTTGGCGATTTGTTGATGCATAGGTGAGAAAATCGACTGCAGTGAGGTCGGTGCACATCGTGAAGGAGTCATCAATGGCTTTCTTCAATGTTGCAATGTAATTTTCGCGCGATGCGTGAATTACTTTTTCGCCACGCGAATAGGTGACAACGCACCCATACAACTGCTCGGCAGGTGCAGGGGAAACTACAGCTTCATCACTCACGGCTTAACGAACCCCAAGAACTATGGGAGTAACCGTTGCACCCGCTGCAATTTCAGTGATGTGCACATTTGCGCCAGCACCAGTTGCAGCACGACGACGCATAATTTCACCATCTTCAATGAGCTGATGCAGCGTTTCAATTGCATGAATGAGAGTTTCCGGTGTTGGCGGGCATCCTGGCGCATATACATCGACAGGAACAATTTGGTCGACACCTTGCACAATGGCGTAGTTATTAAACATGCCACCTGTTGATGCACACACGCCCATGGAAATAACCCATTTTGGTTCCATCATTTGGTCATATACCTGACGCATGACGGGAGCCATTTTTTGACTCACGCGCCCGGCCACAATCATGATGTCGGCTTGACGTGGGGAAGCACGAAACACTTCCATTCCAAATCGAGCAAGGTCATAGTGCGCCGCACCTGTTCCCATCATTTCAATTGCACAGCATGCAAGACCAAATGTTGCTGCCCACGAAGAACGTGAACGAGACCATTTCACAAGATCTTCAATGCGACCCGTGAGGAAGTTGTGTTCAAGCCCACCCAAACCATCGTCCAGAACGTCACGTACTAATGCCATTACGCTGCAATCTCCGTTTCGCGACCATCGCTACCTACGCGACGAATTGTTGAGGTAACCGTGCGACTTGATGAGACAACATCGGTGAGATGGTCATCTACGCGACGTCCGCTCTTCAGCGGGCCCCAGTCGAGAGCTCCCCGTGCAACTACATATACAAACGTCACGAAGAAAATGGAACTGAATGTGAGCATCTCAAAAAATCCGTACGAACCAAGAAATTCTCTGTCTACCGCGTATGGGTAGACGAAGATAATTTCGATATCGAACATGATGAAGAGCATTGCAACAATATAAAAAGACACTGGAAATCGCTGCGGGTTTTCGCGACTCGGCACAATGCCACATTCATATGGTGCTTCTTTGGCGGCATTGCCCCTATTAGGTGCTAGTAAACGCGATGCCACCAAACTGAGAACCCCAAATAGAGTTGCCAATATTGCTAATGCAAGTATCGGAAGATACTGCCCCATGGTTTAAACCTTCGCCGAGTTCAACTCACCCGTTGCATTCGCCAAAACAAAACGGTCACGGCGATGGAGCAACCAGCACAATATTCCGAAAATTAACGATGAGCCTAAGGTAATGAAAATTGCTGGCTGACGCTTTGTACCAAGATCACGAATCATCAACAAATAACGGTGCGGTTGTGATGAGTCAATGACCGGCTTTGCAGGTGCACGAGCAGGCTCAGTGCGCTGCGGCAGCAGTGGAGCAATTTCTACAAGTGCGTAGCGTGGTGCATGCCTAAATGCAAGGAAGTCGAGTGAATCATTAATTTTCGGTGATCGCTCACCACCGCGGTCGTAAACCGACAAAGTGAGATATTCACCAGCAGCAAATTCCTTTGCCTTATTTTGAATGATGTCGTCTGCAGAAGCAGCTGCTTGGCCACGGCGTGGGTCGGCGTCGTCGAGTCGTACCCATTTTTCTGCTTCAAGTTGCTTCTTAACGGTTGCCGCCACTTCCGCTGGCGATGAGCCCGCAGCAACTTTGATGGGTCCGTCAATGACTTCAGCATTACTCAGCAAGGTGCCATCTCGAATGATGGATATTGGAGTAGCTGGTTTCCATGTTGGTTCACGACCTTTTAAGCCAATGCCATAAACCGTCCACACCGCGCCCATCATTGCCATCCAACCGAACAGAGCGGCAACCGAAATGAGAATGCCTAAT
>CAIOHI010000030.1 GCA_903858075.1 uncultured Actinomycetes bacterium | reverse complement strand
CGATCGCGAAGCAACAGTGCATGCGGTCAAAGCTGCAGAAGCAAAAGGCCTCACGGTCATCACCGTTTCAATGCTTGGCCACAAATGCGACATGGCCTTTATGGCCTTAGCGTCCGACATGCGTGAGTTGCGTTCGTTTCAGACGGCTATCCAAGCAGCCGGGCTCGCTGTGGTCGATTCCTACGTCTCTCTCACCGAGGTGAGCGAGTATGCAATTGGCGTGCCACAAGAAATGCTCGATGCGCGCTTGTATCCAAAAATTCCTGTGCCAGGTAAAAATGCTTTTTGCTTTTACCCCATGTCGAAGCGCCGCAATGCAGATGAGAATTGGTTCACCTTGCCCTTTGAAGAACGCCATGCGCATATGCAAGAGCATGGTGTCAGTGGGCGCAAGTTTGGCCCGCGTGTAACGCAATTGGTCACTGGGTCTACTGGCCTCGATGCTTTTGAGTGGGGAGTCACTTTGTTCGCAGTGCACCCAGACGATCTCAAAGAAGTGGTGTACACCATGCGATTCGACAAAGCCTCAGCAATTTATGCAGAGTTTGGCCAGTTCTACACTGGTGTCCTTACGCCTGTTGAAGAACTCGTCCACACGGTCTAGAACACTTCTCCACTGCGCTTGAGGCGCGTCTCGTCGGTAAGGATGAGCCAATGAACAATGCAGCGGTGGGGGCCGTTTCTTCTTCGCTCATCCCGCGTCGTGCTTGGTATGCATTACTGCTGACGTCATTTGGGCAGTTTTTTGTCATCTTTGACTCCACCGTATTAAATGTTGCCTTCCCAACAATCGAACAAGACTTCCCTAATGTTGCTCGTACAACACTGGCGTGGGCATTAACGAGTTACTCCATTGGTACCGCTTCACTTTTGTTGTTAGCAGGCCGTGTTGCAGATCTTTTCGGACGCAAAAAAGTTTTTCTGTTTGGAATTAGTTTGTTTGCTATTGGCAGCATGGGTGCCGGCCTCGCATCAGGTGTAGGGGTGCTTATTTTTGCGCGGTGCGTTCAAAGTATTGGTGGCGCACTCATGATTCCTACTTCCATTGCCTTGGCATTGCCCGAGTTCCCTCCGGAAAAAAGAAGTTTGGCTATTGGTGTATGGGGTTCTATTGCTGCTTTGGCAGGCGGCTTAGGGCCACCGTTAGGTGCGGCAGTTATTGAGTTTGCCGGATGGCGCTGGATTTTTTTTATTAACGTTCCCGCGGTAGCCATTGTGGTTCTACTTGGACGCAAGGTGCTACGTGAATCAAAAGGGCAAAGTACGGGTACACGCCTCGACATGGTGTCGGTGCCCCTCGGAACTATTGGGCTTGCTTCGTTAACGCTTGGAGTACTGCAAGGTCATAAGTGGGGTTGGTCGAGCCCGGGAATTATTGCGTGTTTTACGAGCGCTGTCATTTTTCTCACTTATGTCGTGCTGCGCTCGAGTCGACATGCTGAACCGCTCATAGATCTTGCGCTCTTTCAACATCGGCGATTCACCTCGGCGTCCATCGCAACTTTCGCATTCAATTTGCCAGTAGCCGGATTCTGGTTTTCAGCTCCACTGTTTATGCAAACGGTGTGGCACTGGTCGGTATTGAAAAGCGGATGTTCAATTATGCCAACGCCTGTGGTTATCTTTTTGACCGCCACCATTTCTGGCAGATACTCCGACAGAGGTTGGATGAAACGAATTATTAGTTCGGGGATGTTGCTGAGTGGCTTGGGTCTACTCGGGCTCTTTGTCTTTCTTGATGAGAATGTCAATTACTTCACCCACTATTTCCCTTTTGCGGTGCTGTATGGAATTGGCCTCGGGTTGGCATGGTCAACATTGACGGGTGCTGCATTAATGGGCATAGATCACGAAAAGTTTGGTGTCGCCAACGGGACAAATCTGACCTTTCGGCAAATGGGAGGTGCGATGGGTGTTGCAATGGTGATCGCAGTCTCTGGAACAGCAGGGGTCGCTGGGTCTGCAGTTGCATTCCAACGCGTGTGGCTGGCGCTTGCGTTATGGGTGGCGGTTACTCTCGCATTCTTCACTTTTGCTTATCCAAAAGATCATTGAAGATCTTTAAACAGCCCATACGGCGATTAGTCTTAAAAATTGCATGCTAAAGAAGTATCAGTGGCTCAATCGCGTGTGTGCATACCTCCCAGGTTTTGCCCTCATCGTGCTCATGCGGCTGCGCTTTATCTTTTCGCCCATCACTTCCGATGAAGGTGGCGCCCTGGCTATGGCGCGGGCATGGAGCAGGGGGGCGGTCCTTTACGAAGATATTTGGGCCGATCGTCCACAAGGGCTTTTCGTGCTCTACCGCGGTTTGGTCACCATTGGTTTAGGCACTCCAGAAGGTGTGCGCATCTTGGCAATTGCAGCGTGTCTTTTAGGTGCAGCAGCTTGCGGAAGTATTGCGAGCACTTTGGTGGGCGACAAAGCGCGCATGGGAACAGTGCTCATTGTTGGCGTGTTGCTCAGCGTTCCACAGTTTGAAGGGTTCATTGCAAACGGTGAATTGTTGAGTTGCAGTGTAGGTGCGGTGGCGCTGGCACTTGCTATGAAAGCCGTGTGGGGAAGAACTGCACCGCGTTTTTGGCTGCTCTATGCATCGGGCGTAATGGGCGGTTGTGCTGTTGGTATTAAGCAAAGTGGTTTCGATGCATTTTTCACTGCGGTAGTAGCAGTTGGCGCAATGTCGCTCATGTCGCGTTGGAAGAAAATACATGGCTGGCTTTCTTTGCCAACAATGTTTTTAGGCTTCGCAACATCAATAGGCGCAATGATGATTCACGGTGCACTCACCGGTTGGTATCGCTGGTGGTACGCCATTGTGATGTATCGCTTTGAATTGCGCAGCGCATTGGTCAACGCCGACTTTGGGCGATTCCAGCACACCTTGGCCATTGCCCTGCCTTTGCTCATACCCATTTTTTTGGGGGTGATTTTGGTTGGAGTACTTGAGGCGCGCCGGGTGGCATTTCGTACCATGGCAATTTTGGCAACGTGGCTATTTATTTCATTTGCCGCATTTGCGATGGGCGGACAATTCTTCCGTCATTATTGGATTATTATGATGTTGCCCATTGGAACCTTTGCAGGAGCAATGATTTCATATGCCAACAAAAAATGGCTCAGAAATCTTTTGCTAGCAGCGCTCATTGTGAGCCCGCTTATTCATACCGCAACGGCAGTGGCAATTCCCCGTAAAGATATTGGCCGTGAACTTCACGATGACTCACGTTTGGCAAAAGATGAGCGTATTGCAGCTTGGTTCAATGCAATGCGAGAACCAGGCGACACAATTTATGCAATGTGCGCAAGTGCTGGTCTCTATGGAAATCTCGACATCGACCCACCATTTCCCTATCTCTGGGGGTACGAAGCGCGTTTGATGCCGGGTGGTCTTGCGCAGCTATGGAATTTCTTGGAAGGCGAAGACGCTCCACGATTTGTTGTTCGCTACCAGGTACCGGCTGTGTGTGATGCATCGGGAGCATCGCTGCGGGCGTTGCATCGCAACTATAAAATTGTGTGGACCGTTGCAGGTCTTCTTGTCTATGAGCATCGCTAATGTCAGTCACACTTGAATCGGCAACTGCAGACCTCATTGCCGCCATTGACGCCGCAACACACGAGTGGCTGGTGCGCTGTGTCATGAAAACGTATGTGCAGCAACTCGGCACACCTCGCTTAGCGGTGGAAGAAGAGTTGATTGCTGCTGCCCAGTTAGCCGCCGAACAAGGACGGGCATACGTTGCAGGTGAGTTGAGCACTGAACTAGGTAAAGATGTTGATGATCAGCGAGTGAACCCGTTACAGGTCTTGCGCAACGCGGTGGTATTCCCCACACGTGTGTTGCAGGAATTCGGCGTTCCTCCGATAGTGCGTGATGAGATGGATGCACGAATGATGCCCGACGACGTATTTGGCTTATCTCCGGCCCATTGGAACGACGTTCATGAGTCATTGTTGGAGCCTGGTGTCATTTGGGGTGCCGCAAAAGCACACAAAGTGTTGCAACGGCGTCGCGAAGAAGGAAAACTAGAGCCATCATGATGACGGCAAGTGAGTTCACGGCGAAGCGCACCGAACTCATTGCGGCTTGGGGTAAAACCGAGCCTGCCTCAGGAGTGCAGTTTTGTTCAGCACTTTCGGAAATCACCGATGAGTTGTTGCATGCTTTGTTTAACGATGCCGTGAAGAACATTGGCATTACGAAAGACATTGCGCTCATTGCTGTGGGTGGTTACGGCCGAGGAGAGCTGGCGCCATATAGCGACCTTGATCTTTTGCTGCTGCATAAGAACGTTAAAAAAGTTGATGATTTTGCATCTGCATTGTGGTACCCACTGTGGGATCTTGGGCTCAAAGTTGGTCACGCGGTACGCACTCCAAAAGAGACACGGCAACTTGGCGAAACAGATCTTGATACTGCAACTGCGCTAGTGACAGCAAGGTTTGTCACTGGCGATGAAAGTCTTGCCAGCGACTGCATCAATGATGCGCGCGAATGGTGGCGTAAGCGTGGGCGCGACTCGTTGCGCGACCTCCACGCTCGAGTGCTTGAACGCCATGCCACCGCTGGTGAAGTGGCATTCTTGCTTGAGCCAAACCTGAAAGAGGGTCTTGGCGGCTTGCGCGACATTCATGCACTGTTGTGGGCAATTGATGCCGGACTTCCATTGTCTGGTGGAGATAAGCAGGAACTGAAGCGTTCAAATGAAGTATTGCTTACATCACGCGTTGCGTTGCACATTAATGCACAACGGGTAGGTGACGTCTTGCGTCTTGAAGATCAAGATGCAGTGGCTGCGCGTATTGGATCGCGTGATGCCGATGCATTAATGGCGCAAGTTTCTACGGCCGCTCGCAGTATTGCTTGGATTGCAGATGAAGCGTGGGCTCGCATTGACCCTCCCGCAAATGCCAACGAGCCACCGCGACGCATTGCCCCGGGAGTAGAAATGCGTGGGGGTGAGGTGCATTTAGAAAGCGATGCAGACCCTGCAACAGACCCAACATTGGTACTTCGTGTTGCCACGGCGGCAGCGCGACTAGGTGCTCGCATCGACCGCGCATCGTTAAATCGGTTAGGTGAAGAAACTCCAGTGTGGCCAGACCCATGGCCTGCCGGAGCAAGTGATGACCTTGTGGCGCTGCTTTTGGAAGGTGAGCGAGCAATACCAGTACTTGAAGCAATAGATCAGCGTGATCTCATTACCAAGGTGTTGCCCGAGTGGGCACCGGTGCGCAGTAAACCACAACGCAATGCGTATCACCGCTTCACCGTCGACCGGCATTTGTGGCAAACAGTTGCGAATGCATCTGCACTTGTTGACACGGTGTCGAGAGCCGACTTGTTAATGCTGGGTGCGCTCTTTCACGATATTGGCAAGGGGTATCCGGGTGACCATACAGAAGTGGGCATTGAGATGTTTGCTTACATCGGGCCACGAATGGGTTTGTCACAAGAAGACACAGAAATTGTTTCGAGCCTTATTCAACACCACTTGCTACTCGCCGACACTGGCACGCGGCGAGACCTGAGTGATGACGCAACAATTACCGGAGTCGCCACACTTATTAAATCTTCCGTAGCGCTCGATCTATTGCGAGCTCTCACGGAAGCCGATTCAAAAGCTACTGGTGTCTCGGCATGGAGTGATTGGAAAGCGGGCTTGGTGTATGAACTTACCGAGCGAGTGCACCATGTGTTGGGTGGCGGAGACGTACGCGATGTTATTTGGAAACTCTTCCCCGATGCTGAAGTGCTCGAGATGATGGCCGAAGGTCGATTTGCCGTTTGCACAACTGAAGATTCCATCACTGTTGTTAGCCCCGACCGCCCAGGAACATTTAGCAAGGTGGCCGGAGTAATGGCACTCCATGGTCTAGACGTCTTGGGTGCCGAAGCGCACAGTGATGAGCGCGAAGCAGAAACTGCAATGGCTGCGTCAGAATTTCGCGTATTGCCACCCAAAGATCGCCCTATTGAGTGGGCTCGTATTGTTGACAGTTTGGAACGTGCATTGAAAAATCAAATGGCACTAGAGGCGCGACTCGCCGAACGTGCAGAAACATACAAAGTGCGCCGAGTGCGCACTGCTGTGGCGCCCGCTGCCCCAACGGTGAGGTTCGACAACGCTGCGTCATCAAATAGCACTTTGCTCGAAGTTCGTGCCCCAGACCGCGTGGGTATTTTGTACAGCATTACAAAAACCATTGCCGACACAGGGCTCGATATACGACACGCGCGAGTTCAAACACTGGGGAATGAAGTGGTCGACACGTTTTATGTGCGCACCACCGATGGGCAAAAAGTGACCGACCCCGTGCACCAAAGCGAAGTGGAACGTGCCATCCTCTTTGCCGTAACGAAGTAGTCTCAAACTGTGAGCGAACTTGGCCCAGAAGACTTTCAGCGTGACCTTTTACGGTGGAGCGAAACGCTTGCCGGCATTGCGCGAACAGGAATGGGATTTACGCAAAGCTTGTATGAACGCGAGCGGTATGAAGAAGTACTCCACGTAGCAAGCGATATTAAAGCCGCATCTGAAGAAGCCATTGAAGTACGCCGTGAGCAAGACCACTTTGTTCAAGAGTGGATGGAAAACATTGGCGAAGGAATTCCTGGTTATGTGACTCCCAAAGTTGCAGTGGGCGCCATTGTGGGTAACGACAATGGGGAAATACTGCTCATGAAGCGGGCCGATAGTGGCATTTGGCTGTACCCCACCGGTTGGGCCGACGTGGGTTATTCACCGGCCGAAGTTGCAATGAAAGAAGTGCACGAAGAAACTGGCATTGAATGCGAAGTGCTCGAATTGCTTGGCGTGGTCGATGGAATGCGTATGGGCTTTTCGCGTTTTGGTATGTACATGTTGTTATTCAGATGCCGCGCAACTGGTGGTTCATTGAGCGGGCATCCTTTAGAAACATCTGACGTAGGTTGGTTCGGGCGCGACAACTTGCCGTCACCAGCAGCAGGCGTGCAATGGTGGGGGCCAATGGCATTTAACGCTATTGATGGAAAACACATGGGTGCAACATTTGATGCACCACGACAGCCAGTTTGGCGCCAAGGCGACAATTAAATTATTTGTCTTGATCGCGTAAAAACTGTTCAACTTCTTCCATCAGCATGTCGGCATCGCCAGGGTCTGGCGCATCATCTCCGGAGTCCGTTGCAAAATCAAACTGCAATTGCGAATCATCTTCATCGAAATCGAAGTCGTCATCGTCGTCTTCAATGGTGATGCCAGCATCGCTCATACTCTCTAAACGAGAGACGTACGCACGGAGGTCGTCGTCATCGTCGAGCATGGAGTTGAGTTGTAGTTCGTAGGCATCGATACGGCTCATCATGTGGCCAACGGGGGCAGGTGTGCCGATGATGTCGCACGCACGTTGCATGAGTGCAACAGAAGCTTTCGGTGAACTAATTTGCCCGGCGTATGCGGGCACTGCAGCCCATAATGAAGCAGAGGGGACAGATGCTTTGGAACACGCATCGTTCAAAACGCCAACGATTCCGGTGGGTCCTTCATAGCGAGAGCGTTGAAGATCGAAGCGATCGACCAAGTTGTCGTCGGTTGCGGTGCCAATGAGCTGTACGGGACGTGAGTGAGGTACATCGGCAAGAAGCGCACCGAGTGTAAGAAACAAAGACGCATTATATTTTTCAATGACGCTGACAATTTGTTCACTAAATAAGCGCCAGCGCAATGCGGGTTCGGGCCCAAGAATGAGAATGACGTCGGAGCCCGCCGAACGTACATGCCACAAACCTGTTGCGGGCCACACAATGCTTCGTACGCGACCATCGGATAAACGCACCTGAGGACGAATGGTGGCGAAGTCGGTGAAGAACTCGGGTTCAATTTCAGCAAGTGCCGTTGCGCCCCAACCTTTCACCAAGTTTTGTACGGCGCTTGATGCGGCATCGGCAGCGTCATTCCAGCCCGTAAATGCAGCGATGACGGTGGGGTTCACCAGCGTGGGTTCAGAGATCCAACGGATGTGGGGCGAGTTTCCCATTCGTGATAACGCTATCTACAACT
>CAIOHI010000029.1 GCA_903858075.1 uncultured Actinomycetes bacterium | reverse complement strand
TGTGCTTCTTTGGCTTGTGGGTCGAAAGTGAATGGTGTGTTGGCATATACAAGGCCAGGAGTAAGTGTGGAGGCATGAAAGTTTTGACGTGGGTGACGTACTACGAGCTGTTGGGTGCCATACGGGTTGCTATCGCGTGCATGTAGAACAGTGTCGATGAATTCAATAAGTTCTTGCACGGGAACAGCCAAAGGGGTTTCCTTATTATTGGAAATATCGGCACCGGTGCAGGTGATAATGAGCGTGTCGCGCGCCGACATGACGGCGTTGAGCAAGCGTTGGCGGCCATCGAGTGAATACATGGGCTCGCCCACGCAGGGATTGTTGGCAAGCACATCGTCGCCATCGCTGTGCGTGCCAGCAAAAGCACGTTCGTCGGCACCGAGAATTGCGAGCACGCGGTAAGGAATGTGTTGTTGGCCATCGAGAGGTGCAACGGTGATTGATTCAAAATTATTGCCAAAGAGTGCACGTTCGTCGTTGAAGTATTCACCAAGGGCAGCCACGAGTTCGTTCACCGCAAATGTTTCGTTGGTGTGCGTGAGGGAATTTTCTACATCGCGTTGGAATGTGTTGATGGCCTGATGCAAGCGGGCCATGCTGGAAGCGTCTTTGTACGACACCTGCAAGAAGCTGTCGATGATGCTGTAGAGAGTGGTGCAGAAGTGTTGCACGGTGAGGCCTACAGGCTGCTTTTGGCCGTCAATGGCGCTGACAATTTCTACAAAGGTCATGACACGCGCAATAAATTCTGACACGGTGCCGGCTACGCGCATGTCGCTGCCACCGATGCCGTCGTAGGGAACGACGTTGCCTGGGCCAATGCGGTCTACTTCGCCGGGAACGGCAATACCCATCATGAGGCGATTCAGGGCTGCGTCCCAGGTACCAATTTCAGAGTTGATGCCCCAACGTTGAGATCGCAATGAGGCATTTAGGCCGTAACGAATTGTGAGGTCTTCTGACCATGTGGAAAGAAGTGTGAGCGCGTCGTCGTCAAAACCAAAGGCGCGACGCACTGCGGGTAAGTGTGCAACGTCGAGCACATCAGTGGGTGAACAGCGACTAGTAAGCAAATGCAGTACTGCGATGAATGCTTCGATGAGTGGGTCTCGACTTGAAGCGCTATTGCCGAGCACGTTGATGGGAAGCGATGGCAACGTGCTACCAGCAGATTCTGGCGGGGCAAAGACTGCGCTGATGATGGGCGCTGCGGCATCTATATCGGCACACAAAATGGCGAAGTCGCGCAGTTGCAGATGTGGGTTGTTGTTCAACTCGTGGAGAAAAGCATCGCGCAGAGCTTCTACTTGGCGAGCAAGGCCGTAACAGGCATGCACTTGTAATGAACCATCGCTTGAGGCTCGAAGCACCGTGCGTGCATCATCAGTCAGAGCAACATCTTGATAAGAGTCAGTAATAATGCTGTCCTGTGCATCATGCAATAGTGAATTGCGCGAGATTGTGCTGGGCAAATAGGTGCGTTCAACCTTGCCGAACACGGCGGCATTTTCCAGCACCTGTGCACCCCAGCGGCTGGTGAGTGGATGTTGAACAGATGTGGCAGGGAAAGCGCTGCGCAGTTGCACTTCATGGGCGCTGGGTTCTGGCCAAACGTCGCCCGCGGCGTACACCATATATATGTCTATGTCGCAGGCTTGGCTGAGTACTTCAAGAATATGGCGTGCGGCGCGGCTAAGTGTGGTGATGCCAAACACGCTGAGGCGAGCAGGTAGAGCGGAACCATCGGGAAGTTGCTGTAGCGCTGTAGCAAAAGTTTCTAAGTTGTTGAGAGCACGTGAAGGAAAATCTGCCGCAGAGAACTTCTTTGATACTTCATTAAAGAGTTCTTTTTGCCAACGCTGGTCTTTCGTAACATCGTTCGGTTGATCAGCAGTTTGTGTGCCGTCGTCGATGCCGCCAAGGCTCCAGTGTCGGAGCATTTCGGGGCGGTGTGATGCATAACGGTCGAAGAGGTCGGCCGCGCGCCGAGCAACGGTGAGCGGAG